>DASQTN010000771.1:0-3033 GCA_035641895.1 Chryseolinea sp.
CTCAGGCCTATTTTTGGATTGAAAAAGTCGAAGTTATCCTTTACGTTGTATGCCGTCTGATCGTTGTCGATTCCCGCCGTCTTATAATTCACCGAACGGTACTGGAGGTCAACGAACGTGCTTAGCCTATCCGTTACTGAGTAGTTCCATTTTGCGAAAATATTAAAGTCCGATTTTTCTGATTCCCCGTCATAATACACGTGTCGAATAGGCGCATTAAGGGCAACTTCGGCCCAAATGATTTCTCCAAAATGCCGGGCGTTATCGTATTTGCTAAAAGCACCCCCTATAGTTAAGTTGTTTTTCTCTTTTGTATAATTGGCTGAGAAGGTTGTTCCATAATAGTCGTTATCCAGCCACCTTCTCACAATCACGTCGCTCGATTCTATCGTTGTATTGTCAATAATAACATTGGGCAAGCCGAGTTCAGCAAAAGATTTGTCTTGAAGATATTGCTCGAAGTAGCCTCTTCCATCGGTATAGTGAAATGAAATATTTCCGTTCCAGTAGCCAGAAAGTTGCTGTGATATATGTAACTGATAGTGATCTTGTCGGTAATCGTCCACTTCACGGTCATAGAACCGTAGAATGTCGCCGTTATCGCTATAAATTGCACCGGAATAATTAAAGCGCCTATCAATATCCATGGTGGCCTGGTCTACCCCATTCCATGCCTGATACGTTTGCTCATGGCCACCGAACATGATTGCTTTAACAATTATCTTCGAACCAAAATAACCGCCACTGAGGTAATAAGAACCAAGGTCTGATGTTGCGCGTCTCAGATACCCGTCGGACGTAATTTTAGATACACGCGCATCAAATGACCAACGATCGTTAATCATTCCAGTTCCACCCTTAAATGTATAACGTTGCGAATTAAAAGATCCGAACGAAGCAATAGCCTCTGCGTACGGTTGTCTGGAAACTTGATCGGTTTGAACACTGACTGTCGCTCCGAAGGCCCCAGCGCCGTTCGTCGAAGTGCCTACTCCACGTTGAACCTGAATGCTTTGAACCGAAGATGCAAGGTCAGGTGTATTCACCCAAAATACACCCTGGGATTCACTGTCATTTAATGCAATCCCGTTGATTGTTACATTGATCCTTGACGCATCGCTGCCCCTTATCCGCAAGCCAGTGTAGCCGATACCAGCGCCAGCATCGGAGGTAGTTACCATGGACGGCGTCCAATTCAACAGCATGGGAACATCCTGACCGAAGTTCTGCTCCTCAATCGCTTCCTTATTCACTTGAGTAAACGTAGTTGGCGTTTTGTCATTCGCACGGGTGGCATACACTACAACCTCTTCAGTAATGATTGCAACCGCTTCCATATTAATGGCAAGCTCAGTATCCTTGTTAAGGATGATCTCTTCCTTTTTGGTTGAATACCCGAGAAAGCGTACTACAACGGTGTAGTTACCAGCTGTCAGACCTTCTACCTTAAAAACTCCTTTGTCGTCAGTGACTGCAAATTGACCTTCGTTTTCGATTTCTACCGTGGCGCCGGCCAAAACTTCGGCCTGTTGAGCATCCCGTACAGTTCCTCTGATTGTAAACTTTTGCGCATATGCGCACATCGTCCACAGCAAAGCTGCGGTGACTAATAATGATTTGAACATTCGTTTGTTTTGGTTTAAACCTGCAGCGCACAGGGGAATGCACCTGCGTACGTTTAACCTTGCCTTCCCTTCGGCCGCATTACCGGCATCAGGTTCTTTGGGTATAATCTCAGCCCGTTGTTTTATGGCACCCCTTGTCTTTTGGACACCACAAAGTTATACCCGCATTTTTTACATTGACAACTTTTTTAATTAGTTTTTCATAATCGTCTCACAACCATTGATTAAGTCAAATACAAAGTGATATCTTTTCTGGTTACGGGATTAAAAAAAATGCACATTTGAGGTATCTCACAATCCATTCATGTATCAGGCCAGCGTAAACAAAAAGAGTTTCGAGATTGTCAGTCACAATCACCAATTGGTCATTGACGGCACTCCATTAGAATGGGATATAGTAAAACTCGCCGATGGCTACTTTCATATCCTCATTAATCGTAAAAGTTACCGTGCCGAACTTGTGAAAGCAGATGCCGCAACGAAATCATTCGCTTTCAAGATCAATGGCAAAGTATATTCAGTTGCCCTCAAGGATAGGTTCGACCTGCTGCTTGAAAAAATGGGGATGAATAACGGTGCAGCAAGTAAAGCAAACCATGTAAAGGCTCCAATGCCCGGACTGATAATTGATCTTCGTGTTAAGGAAGGTGACACCGTAATGCCTGGTGACGCGTTGCTTATTTTAGAGGCCATGAAGATGGAAAATATGATCAAGGCTTCCACGCAAAGTATTGTGAAGCTGGTAAAAGTAAAAAAAGGTGATAGCGTTGAAAAGAACCAGGTGCTTATCGAATTTTAGCATATCAAAAGTCTAATTAAAGTTCACAAACTTTTGAACAAATGGTTTTTTAAACCTTGCGGCTTTCTCAATATATTGCGCCACAAAAAAATCGTAAATGAAATATAAACGCATTTTACTAAAACTTAGCGGTGAAGCTCTTCAAGGATCATCAAAAAGCACGAATATTGATCCGGCTGTATTAGAGCAGTATTGTGCAGAGATCGAACAAGTTAAGGATGCGGGGATCGAACTGGCAATTGTTATCGGAGGTGGAAATATTTTTAGAGGTGGACAGGCTGAAGCGCTGGGAATAGATCGCGTTCAGGGCGATTACATGGGGATGCTGGCAACCGTAATTAATGCCATGGCCCTTCAAAGCTCTCTTGAACGACATGGCCTGTACACACGATTGATGTCCGGAATTAAGATGGAGCAAGTCTGCGAGCCCTTTATCAGAAGAAGGGCGATTCGCCACTTAGAGAAAAAAAGAATTGTAATCTTCGGTGCTGGTATTGGAAACCCGTACTTCACAACTGATTCAACCGCAAGTTTACGGGCTGTTGAATTACAGGCCGATGTGGTTCTTAAGGGAACCCGTGTGGACGGCGTTTACACGAAAGATCCTGA
>DASQTN010000772.1:0-8647 GCA_035641895.1 Chryseolinea sp.
GTTCAAAGAAGTCTTGGCAAGTGGAAAAAATGCCCGTACCCTTTCCGTTGATGAGGACGGAAAAAATGCCGTGGCTGATCTACAGCTGTTGACTGCGAAGCCTGTTATTTATGTTGCTAATGTTGACGAGGGGTCGCTGCACACTGGCAATAAACATGTTGAGGCGTTAAAGGCTCATGTAAAGGATGAGAATGCAGAAGTAGTCATTATCAGCGCGGCGATTGAAGCACAAATTGCCGAGTTAGAATCCGAAGAAGATCGTCAAGTGTTCCTCGAAGAGTATGGTCTTAAGGAATCCGGTCTGAACAAGTTGCTCAGCGCCTCGTACCATTTATTGGATTTAATAACATATTTCACCGCTGGAGAGAAGGAAGTACGTGCCTGGACTATAAAAAGAGGGTGGAGGGCACCTCAGGCAGCAGGCGTAATACACACCGATTTCGAAAAAGGGTTTATTCGGGCTGAGGTCATTAAGTTATCTGATTATCAGCAATATAAGACTGAACAAGCGTGTAAGGAAGCTGGTAAAATGGGCGTAGAAGGGAAAGAATACGTGGTGAACGACGGCGATATCATGCATTTTCGTTTTAACGTCTAAAGATTCCACCAATTGCTGTAGAACCTTTCGGTTTTTTTCTTAGTTTTATAAACTGCTCATATTCAGTATTAAGCAGGTTTTTAGCTGTGGTAATTTTTTAACCCCTTTTAAATTTTTTGGGTTTGAGAACCAGAATAATTTTTTCACTAAAGAACCGGGGGGCGTACGTTCCATTTCACCATCAATATCTGCTAGCGCAGGTTATTAAGGGGTTGTTAATGTTCGGGCCCGAGAAAGAGTTTTTGGATTTTAACCAATATAACTTTTCCGGTCTAAAAGGTCAGACTAAAGTTAGTCGTAAGGGCCTTCATTACTTTTCTGCAAAAGTAACACTTGTATTTTCCTGTTCTGATAAGCGATTCCTGGATTACTTCCTGGCGCGCGTTCTGGAGCAAAAGGAAATCATCGTCGGCAATCTTCACTTGATTCCTGAATCTACGGAAGTTGAGGAACCCGTAAAAATTACGGATGAATCGCGTTTCCTGTGTATATCGCCTATCGTGGTAATTCCTGCAACGTTCAATGATGAATCGAGCAAAAAATTTGTCTCTCCCGAGAGCGACGAGTTTTCCGATCTATTGTATGAATCGACGCTTGCCCGGATGGAAGCAACGGGAAAGTATACCGCCGAGCAGATTACTTCATTTTACAAGTTTCAACTGGTGGCAGATCACGAGTACATTCAGCGCATTCAGGCTTCCCATAAGAAGTTTGCGAGAATCTATCCGTTGTTTGACAAGGATGTCAAATTTGAAGTGCGTGGATATACCTTTCCCTTCACTTTATATGCTGCAAAAGATGTCCAGCAATTTATTTATGAAAATGGATTGGGATACTTTACGCATAAGGGATTTGGTATGCTTGACGTATCAAATAACGATTCGATCCAACGGGCGGCCCAACATGATTTGAACTACGCTTAACGCGGATTTTTTTCCAGGCGTAGGTACCCGATCAATAAGTCAGCCCGCGGCTGGAAGGGTTTGTGATACACGAAAATTTCGTAATAATTTTCTGTTTCGAAATGACTTCCTTCGAAATAAAAATAAGGTAGCTCGGAAGATTTAACGACGTACTGATAGTCATACCATCCTTGCTTCAACATTATACGAGAAGTATAAATGCCTTGAACGCTATCGTATTGCATCCTACTTTCATGATTTAAGTTCCAGTTGTTAAATCCCCCTACAATGTGAACGTCACCCTTAACACGGGAACTTGCCAGCGCAAAATTTACATTCGTATAATTAGTGAAGGCGAGGTCGCGATAATCGTAGTTATCGATCATAAAATTTCCATTCAAGTCCTCGATCTGGCTATATGCTTCACCACCGTGCGACTTGTCTTTGGCTATATAAACTTCGTAGGGTTTCACTGTTTTGTTAACAGAGGCCACATTTCTGCCAGGATAATTTAATGAGCGGAGGTCAAAAAAACGAAACTCGCTTCCGCCACTAAACATCTTAGACTCTTCAAAAAAACGATACTCCAATTCCTTTTCAATATCACGTGCAAAACTGGGCCGCGCATCTTTGATCATGTTATCCCAACGGTGATTTTGATTGATGTTTACATGGATGTCCACCAGCGCATTCAAGACATTTATATCCTTGTAGTCAATCGTGAAATTAAGTTGCTGATTGACATCGGCGATGGTACTGGGACCGATGAGATTTCCCTCGTTCTTAAAAGTGACCTGGTTGGTATACACCATAAATCTCTTCGTGAGAATAATGTCGTCTTTGTTCCCACCACGATACACAAGCAAGACATAATTGCCGGGCAACTTTACTGGTGGAAGGGGAAATGTATAATGCACGTAGGGTATATGCGTATCAACTGAGTATTCAAAATTTGTGATTGGAAATTCGTTATACGACGATAAGAAATCCAAATCCTGTAGGTCTGACTTTGTCCAATCAAAGTTGCAATGAATTATCTTTGCATAATAAGGTTCCTGCTGGCTGCGCAAATCATCAAACCTTAGTAAAAGATCCCACTTCCCTAAAGGTGTAACTGCAGGTTGCAGGGGCGCGCTTCCAGGACTAAGTTGTACAGTTTTTATTTCAGGTTCATAGGCTATGTCAATAAGTTTCAGCGCTTTAGGATTGCTTTCAGAATTCACCGAACTTTGCGCAATGGGCGTACAACAGATCGCCACCAGGAGAATACCAATAAAGAAAGTGAAAGTGTATTTCATAGCGCCGCTAAGATATAATCATTTCCAACCTTTTTAATATAGATAGTGTCTAAGATGCAAAACGACAGCTTAAACCCGGTCCATGCTCAATGAAAACGAGCTAATAGAAGGATGCCGTAAAGGAAACAGGGCTTCTCAGAAGGCCTTGTATGAACAATATTGTCGAAAAATGCTGGTGGTGTGTCTCCGATATTCAAAAACAACAGCCGAGGCGGAAGACATTTTACAAGAAGGATTTGTAAAAGTTTTTAATGCCTTAAAGGACTTCCGTCAGGAGTCTAAACTTGAGACCTGGATTACCAGGATAATGGTTAATACCGCCCTGAATGTCCAGCGCCGAAAGTTGTATCTCTACCCGATGGTTGACGTGGAAGAACTTAATTTACCTGACACTGAAGTTTCGGTTTCAGGTATCCACTTTAATCAACTCTTGGAAATGATTCAAACTTTACCTCATGGCTGCCAGATCGTTTTCAATTTGTTTGCCATTGAGGGTTTCAGCCACAAAGAAATTGCTGAGCAACTTGGTATTTCAGAGGGAACATCAAAATCGCAATTCGCACGAGCGAAGAGTTTGATGCAAGCAAAATTATTAAAGGAATCAACGTATTATGAACGATATGGAGAGGCGAAAATTTGAAGATTCGTTTCAAGAAGCTTTTAAAAATGCGGAAGTCACTCCGTCGGAAAACGTATGGACTAACATTGAGTTAGACCTTGAGCGGGCCGATGGTGATAAAATGAAACGCAGGCTGTTTTTCTTTAAGACGCTTGCGGCTGCGTCCATAGTTTTTGCTATGAGCATTGCCGGCGTCGGATACTATGTTTTGCAGAACAGTGATCGAGGACACGTTGCCCAAAAGACAGCAGACTCTTATGGAAATTCTGAAGGTGATGAATTGAAAAATGAGTTAAATGCATCATCGTCAGAAAATAATAATTCTTCGACAACGGGAAAAAACGGCTCTGTTGACAAAGGTGCCGAAACTCAATCAGCGGATGATTTACCGGTGACGAGACATCAACAATCAAATGACCATGCACCGGGATCTTCTGCTTTGAAGGAAAGTAACAATTTAGCTTCTTCGACGAATAGCCGAAGCTCTGAAGACGAAAAGCAAGCGTCAGTTGCCCGTGCCGAAGAAAGAAACTCTATTGCAAAAAGTGCGACACCCTTCTCCGCAGGCCAAAAATCGAATACGGATAAAATCGATAAGATTACTTCGGGAAAAGGAGCCAATGACGGTTTGAACAATGCGACATCACCCGAATTCAATGCAGCACCTTTAAACGAAAACGGCAAGACTGCTTTCAATGGAATGGAGTCTGAGACCGCTCGTAAACTTCCAGCCTTTTATACTCCGGCAGATCCCGAGCTTAAGTTACCGACATCAACAGCTGATCCAGGTATGTTGTTATTAGCAAGACTTGCTGAAGAGGAAAAGCGATATGCGGCGGAAGAAAAAAATAGCAAGGAAAGCAAAACCGAAAATCTTTGGACATCAGTAGGATTTGCGGCTGGTGCATTTAGTGCAAATAATCCAAGGGTAGATCCAGTTGCATCAAATACAATGTATCTGAACTCGTCATCAACAGCGTCCAAGCAATCAAAGGCGTCAGGCCTGTCTTATTCCGTTGGCGTAAGTGTAGGTACACAACTCTCCAACCGCTGGACATTGCAGGGAGGAATCAATTATATGACGCAAAGTTCTGACTACACTGCTAATAGTGTACTTTTGGTCGATAACAATTTCAGCTCACCAAAAGCTGAATCCATAAATGCTTTTGCGCCTCAGACGTTGGATGCAACAGCTAATACCAAGGTAGCACAGACATTCCCTTACAACGTCAATAATAATGTTCGATTTGTCAGTGTTCCGGTACAGGCAGGTTATCTTCTGGTAAATAAAAAATTTGGTCTTCAGTTAAATGCTGGTGTTTCAACCGATCTGTTCCTGCAAAATACTATAACACCTGAGGGTGGCAGTTTGAGCTCAACTACTCAGAGTCGCGGAGATGATTCTCCCTATCGCTCTCTGAATTTTAGCGGCTTGATGGGGACTGAGTTTAGCTATAAACTCGGACATCGTTACAGGCTTTCTGTCAATCCAGGATTAAGATATCCGTTTAGCTCCCTTTATAAATCAAACACAGGCGTAGATTCGACGCCGCTTACATTCGACGTCGGTTTAAGGTTCAAATATATTTTTCATTAGGCGCTTCCAACCTTAGTTCACACCTCTGTGTCTATGTATTCAAATAACCCTTCCTCGTTATATGGATACCTTAGAAAACAGACTTCAAAAAAGAATGCACGTTTCTCTTTATGCACTTCTTGTTCTGACCATACTTTTAGCGATTAGCATTCTACTGGAAAGTTGTTCGGATCAATGCGACATCAGGAGTGAATACGTTTATCTCGAGCCAGTTTATACTACCGTGGAAGAACTGCGCGCCAGCATAGAACTTACTGGACCCGATACCATTCATGCTGTTGGACAAATTTATTTAAAAGGGAACGTCCTGTTTCTGAATGATCCGGGCAAGGGAATTCACATTATCGATAATCACGACCCGGTACATCCGACACCGAAAAAGTTTTTGAAGATCCCTGGAAATTTTGACATGGCGATAAAAGGAAACACGTTGTACGCGGATAGTTACGTCGACCTAATAGCATTCGATATTTCCAATGTTAATGCAATCAAAGAGACGGGAAGGCTTGAGGGTGTTTTTAAAAACTACAGAAGTTTTGGAATTGCGACAGATGTTAATTGTTGTGTGATTACAGACTGGGTCGAAAAGAAAACAGTTTACTTGTCTGAATCGGATTGTGACGCAAACATGCAGCCATGGGGTGGTGTCTATTATGAAGGTGGAATTGCGTTTAACAACATGGCTGCAGATCTTAGTTCAAAGGCCACCGTTAATCCAGGTTCTGGCTCTGGACCGGGTATCGGTGGCTCTTTGGCAAGGTTCACCATCAATGGTGACCATTTATATATGTTGGATGGCGGCGATTTACAGGTCGCTGACATCACGGGTGAAAGCACGCCGGTGGCAAAAAGCAGATCTTACATTTCCTGGGACATTGAAACGATATTCCCCTACAAGAAAAATCTTTTCATCGGGTCTGCCAGCGGCATGCATATCCTGGATGTTTCGGCGCCTGAATCGCCTGTCAAACTGAGTACTTATGAACATGTACGAAGCTGCGATCCTGTAGTGGTCGATGACAAGTACGCGTACGTCACACTTAGGTCGGGTACCACGTGTCAGGGATTTACAAATCAATTGGAAATAATCAATGTTGAGAATCTTAGCTCACCTCAACTATTAAAAACATATCCGATGACAAATCCACATGGACTTGGAATTGACAACAATACTTTATTTATATGTGACGGAAGTGACGGATTAAAAGCATTCGATGCCGGTGATATTAATACGATTGACAAAAATTTGCTGGCGCACTATAAAAATATCAATGCCAGGGATGTCATTCCGTTCAACAACACACTCATTATGATCGGACAAGAGGGATTGTTCCAATACGATTATTCAAATCCCAAGGACATCAAGTTATTGAGCACGATAGCCATTCATAATGAAAATTAACATTTTACTTTTCTTTCTTATTGGAATTTGTTTCTCAGCGACTGCGCAAACCGATAGCACTGCTTTGCTAAAAAAGGCCGTTTCTAAAAAGAAGGTAACGTACTATAATACGCTGCTAGCCGGGGGATTGTTGGGTGAGTCTGGGAAGGGGAGCGGGCTTACGCTCTCAACTACCCATGGCGTTCGCATTAATCGATTCTCGATTGGGGCAGGTATTGGCTTTGACTCATATTTCGATTGGAGAACTGTCCCGGTATTCGGAACCGTCGAGTTCGACTTTGCCCAAATAAAAAAGAATGCATTTTTTGTTCAGATAAATGGGGGCTATTCCGATGCTACACGGATCAATCGCGAGGAGTGGGTCACGGACTATCGAGAATATGGCGGCCCTATGTATTCCTACCTGCTTGGGTATAAAATAAAAGCGGAAAAATTCAGTTTGTATTTATTGACTGGTTATAAATTTCAAGAGGCCAACTTTTCTTTTAACCCACAGCCCTGGAGCAGTTTTATTGGGCCGCCAGGATACTCAGTAGAGGAAGATATGAACAGACTGGTAGTGCAGTTGGGATTCGGACTTCACTAATTTTTGCCTATTTCATCAATCGCGGTGGCGATATGGCTCCATCTATCATTTGCCTCTGTAAGTTCTCGTTTCACTGATTCAAACAGCGTCTGTTTTTGCTGAAGCTTTTCAAAATCTCCGAACACTTCCGGTTTTGCCATTTCTTGTTCTATTTCAGCTCGCTTGTTTTCGAGCGATTCTATTTGCTCCTCAATCTTCTTGAGATCTTTTTCCAGCAACTTTAACTTATTATCATTTTTAGGTGATGGTGCCGGCGTCTCCTTAACTTTCTTTTCTTGCTTGGGCGGTTCCGCTTTTTTTATTCCCTCAGTTTCGTTTTTCTTTCTCCAATATTCATATTCGTCATATGTGCCCGGATACTCCTTGATTTTTTTGTCTTCGATATACCAAATCTTATTGGCGATCTGGCTTATGAAATGCCGATTGTGAGAGACCACAACAAAGCTCCCCATGTATTGCTGAAGCGCCTGGATCAGGATGTTTTCCGAGATAAAATCCAGGTGATTTGTCGGCTCATCAAGCAGTAAAAAATTGGCTTCGGAGATCAGCGTTTTCGCGAGTGCTACCCGTGATTTTTCACCACCCGACAGTACTTTTATCTTTTTGAAAACGTCTTCATCGGAAAACAAAAAACACCCGAGCACACCACGCAATTCCTGTTCCGTTTTTCCGGAGCCCGCTTGCTTTAATTCTTCAAGAATTTCATTTTCTATATGAAGTGACTCCAATTGATGCTGTGCAAAAAATGCCTGAATAACATTGTATCCTAAAATGCGTTCACCATCGATTGGCTCCGAGTTCGAAACGATTCGCAGTAAAGTTGATTTACCCTTACCGTTGGCGCCAATCAGTGCAATTTTATCTCCACGCTCGATGGCAATGGAAGTATCTTTTAAAATTTCCAATGATCCATAAGATTTGGAAACATGGTTGAGGGTAACAATAAACCGTCCCGGTTGCTGACTAAACTTGAATTTGAAATTAACGGCTGCAGTATCATCAACAACATCTTCAATCAGGTCCATACGTTCCAGCGCTTTGACCCTTGACTGAACTTGTCTTGACTTTGTCGCTTTTGCCCTGAATCGTTCTATAAAACGTTCTGTCTGCCTTATTTTTTGTTGCTGATTTTCATACGAATTTTTTTGTATCTCCTGACGCAGCTCTTTCTCTTCAAGATAGTGGCTGTAGTTTCCTTCATACGTAACCAATTGTTGTTGTGTGACCTCAACGGTTTTCGTGATTACATTATCCAAAAAAATCCTGTCGTGGGAGACGACCATCACAGCACCATCATAATTTCGCAGGTAGTTTTCCACCCATTCAATCGATGGAAGGTCCAGGTGATTGGTTGGCTCATCAAGCATGAGTAATGATGGTTTTTCCAATAGTAACTTGGCCAACATAACGCGCATGCGCCACCCTCCGGAAAATTCCTTTAACGGCCTGTGAAGGTCGGCGGTAGCAAAGCCTATTCCTTCTAATACTTCTTCTGCTTTTGATTGAATGGTATAGCCACCCAAATGATCGTATTTTTCCTGAAGTTTAGAAAGCTTCTCCACCAATGAATCGGAGTACTCCGTTTCAAGTTTTTTAATTATAGTCCCAATTTGCCTTTCCATGTCCACTACTTCCTTAAATGCGG
>DASQTN010000773.1:0-3922 GCA_035641895.1 Chryseolinea sp.
TCGACCGGTTTCTTTTTAAGATTCAGGTTGACTATCCCAATCTTGAACAAGAGGTAGCAATTATTGGTGGCCACCATCGAAGAAAGGGCATCAATCCGACAGAGAACATAAATGCCGTTCTGTCGGGTGAACAAATCAGAAATTACAGGCAGACGGTGCAACAGTTATACTTGGAAGATCACCTCTTAAAGTATATCGCTCAAATCATTCATGAAACGCGGAACAGCTCATCCCTTTTCTTGGGTGCTTCTCCCCGGGCGTCAATTGCCTTGCTCAATGGTGCGAAGTCTTTTGCTGCTGTTAGTGGAAGAGATTTTGTTACGCCGGAAGACATTAAATTCATTGCCCTACCAGTCTTGCGCCATCGCGTGATGCTCACGCCTGACAAAGAAATGGAAGGTGTGTCTGCCGATGAAGTTGTAAGTCAGATTATCGATAAAGTAGAAGTTCCACGTTAACGTGAAGTTCCTCCGTTCATTATATCTTAATAACCGGCTCTTTATTGCAATTTTAATTGTGGTGGCGCTGTTCATTGCGAGTTTTATCATGGGGGGTTGGATTCTCTTGATATCGAAGGGCTTGTTTTTTTTACTGCTCTCGGTGGTATTAACAGACCTCATTTTGCTTTTCAGAATCAAAAAAGCCATTAGCGGATATCGTAGTACTCCAGAAAAGCTTTCTAACGGCGACGAAAATGAATTAAAAATCCACATCGAAAATTTCTACCCCTTTACAGTCGATCTAAATGTTATCGATGAGATACCCCATCAATTCCAGCGTAGGGATTTGAACTTCAGCGTCAGGATCAAACCCTCTGAAAAGAAAATAATTCAATACTACATTCGTCCGGTGAAACGTGGGGAATATTCCTTCGGCACGGTGAACGTTTTTGCGAGTTCACCGCTGGGTCTTTTAGCCCGACGGTTTAAGTTTTCGGGAGACGCGTTGGTGCCTGTGTATCCCTCGTACATCCAAATGCGCAAATATGAGTTGATGGCCATTTCAAATCGACTCGTGGAATCCGGTATTAAGCGCATCCGCCGCGTCGGTCAGAATCGTGAATTTGAATTGATAAAAGAATACGTGAGCGGAGACGATTTTCGTACCGTTAACTGGCGGGCTACTGCGAGGAGGAATCATTTGATGGTAAACCATTTCCAGGATGAACGTTCTCAGCAGGTTTATAGCATCATAGACAAAGGCAGGGTAATGCAAATGCCTTTTAACGGACTAAGCTTATTGGATTATGCCGTCAACGCCAGTCTTGTAATTTCGAATATCGCAATTAAGAAGTCCGATAAAGCAGGGTTAATTACTTTTCAGCATAAAATCGGTTCCATCGTTCCTGCCGGCAAACAGAATAAACAGATGTTACGGATCATGGAGATGTTGTACAATCAAAAAACATCCTACCAGGAATCGGATTTTTCCTCCCTGTTCACCCACGTTAGAAGAAAGATCACACATCGGAGTTTGCTGCTGTTGTTTACCAATTTCGAATCGATTTATGGACTACATCGGCAATTGCCCTATCTGAAGAGCCTCGCAGACCAACATTTGTTGGTCGTAATATTCTTTGAAAACACGGAAATGGGATCACTTTTAGAACAACCTGCCAATAATCTCAGGGAAATATATCATAAAGCTGTGGCGGAAAAATTCAGCTATGACAAAAAGCTTATCGTAAAAGAGTTGACAAAACACGGCATTCAAGCTTTATTGACCCCTCCCGAAAATCTCACGGTTAACACTATTAACAAATATCTTGAATTGAAATCCAGGGGTATGATTTAAGATGCTTTTGCGCCTTTCCTTTCTCTCATTTCCTCCTAGAAATCGTATTTTTGGTGGTTAATAAAACGATGAGCAGGAAAGCTGTCTGGATTGTGATTATTTGCTGCTGGGCCTGGTACTTTTCTGAGGCTCAGGTACCCAGGTTTATTTTGCCAACGGGAATTTCTCCTTCAGATTATGAAGCGGGAGTCGTTTTGGTAAAAGTAAAACCTAGACACAACGATGTGCTTCAGCATACTCCTTCCGGTGCGCGACTTCCATCTGCCATTCGTGCTGCGGATATTAAACCACTTTTGTCGCCCGGACTCCGTACCAAAAGTGTGGCAAGGATGGCTCCGCGAAAACCGCACGTTGATTTATCGCTTTATTACAGAGTGACTTTTGACAAGTCGTATTCCATTGAAAACTACATCAATGAGTTGTACGCGACTGGCTTTTTCGAAATCATTGAACCGGTATATATTGAAAAAACATTTTTTTCTCCAAATGATCCGTTGATCAATAATCAATACTATCTCAACGTCATCAAAGCGCAGCAAGCCTGGGATGTTACGAAGGGAAGCCCATCGGTAGTTATAGGGATTATCGATACAGGGGGAGATCTGAATCATCCCGACCTCCGGAACAATATTTATATCGATGCGGCCGACCCAACGGATGGCATAGACAACGATGGAGATACGTATATCGACAATAATCGCGGGTGGGATTTTTCTGGAGCAGATGCTTCACTCATTGGATCACCAGGCTTTAAAGGAGATAATGATCCGTCGGTATATTCCGGAAACAGGTTTGGTCACGGGACTATGGTTGGTGGATGTGCCAGCGCTGCCACAAATGATGCTGTGGGAATTTCGGGTATTGGATTTAATACAAAGTTGTTGTTTACAAAACACTATGCCGACAACCAGGCCAGTAATTCAAATTCATATTCGTCAGACTTGTATCAAGGTGTTCTCTATGCCGCGACACATGGTGCAAAAATTATCAATTGTTCGTGGGGTAATCCAAATCACAGCGTTATCTCGCAGGACATAATAAAATTTGTCACATTGGATTTAGGGTGTCTCGTAATAGCCGCTGCCGGCAATAGCAACCTGGAAAGTCCACTTTATCCCGCTGCATATGATTATGTGCTTTCGGTTGCTTCATCGGATGAAAATGATGTGCGTTCATGGTTCTCCAATTATGGCGCAACGGTTGACATAACGGCACCTGGATCGAATATTTACACTACTTATTATGACGATGCATACCGGTCAGACTCCGGGACTTCCCTGTCGGCGCCGATCGTTTCGGGAGCTGCTGCCCTCGTATGGGCTCACAACCCGACGTATACACCTCTTCAAGTGGCAGAGCAATTAAGAGTTTCGGCAGATGAAACCTTCTACATTAAGAATCCTTCATTTGTCAACAAATTAGGGAAAGGCCGGTTAGACGTTTCCCGCGCGCTCACATTTCAAAGCCCTTCGATCCGAGCCGATCATCAGCGTTTTGTCGATTCAACCGGTGACATTCCAGGCCCGGGTGAAAGTGCAAAACTCTATTTCAATTTCACAAATTATCTCAAACCTTCTTCACCAGCCCTGAAGATTACACTGACATCAACGTCGCCCTATATAACGATAACACAAGCTGAGTTTGTTGCCGGTGTAATTCAAACCAATGATTCGGTAAATAATAATTCCAAACCATTTGAATTTAATTTCTCTCCAAGCTTGCCTATCGACAACGCAGTAGAGGCATTGCTTACTTTTACGGATGGCACCTATCACGATACTCAGTTAATCACCCTTGTGATACCTTCTTTTATTGATGTAAACGAAAACAACATAACAACAACAATTGCTTCATCCGGAAGAATTGGTTTTGCAAACACACAGACTCAAAGCAATGGTTCCGGATTTATATACAATGATGTACAATTGTTGTATGAAATGGGTGTAATCATGGGCACGTCTTCCTCAGTCATCTTCGATAATGTGAGAGGCGTCGGTGGCGTTTACAACCAGGACTTTACATCAGCGAATACGATAAAAAAAATGACGCCCGGTGAACGTTCTTATTCCGAGGTGACCGGAGCGTTTAGAAATGCCGTTGACGAGGATGCGCAAACGCTTAAAATCTC
>DASQTN010000774.1:0-4863 GCA_035641895.1 Chryseolinea sp.
CTATCCCGAGGACGGGGATTCCCTTTTCCATGAAATACTGAAGGAGATATCCATCATTGCTTGCCAACTCTGCAACAAGGCTGTTAGAATTGATTGGAAATTTGCCAACCATTTGATCTGTGTATCTCTTGGCGTGTTGCAGCCAGGAATCCGAATAGGACGAAAAATACGCGTAATCATTAAAAATCGCAGATGGGGCCACAAATTCTTCTAACTGCACCAAAAAACAATTATCACACACATAAGCATGAAGCGGATAAAACGGCTCCATCCTATTAAGCTCTTCGGGCTTTACGTGATCTTGGCATAACGGCGACATACCCAAATCAACAAAAGTGTGTTCTAATGGTGCCTGGCAAAATCTACATTTACCAGGTGCTACAAAGTTTGCCATAACTTTCAATTTATTAGTCGTTAATAAGTTTAGACGTGGAACAAACTTAAGCGAATCGATAAACACTGTTTATGATCAAAGTCTAAGTTTAGAATGATTGAAATCACAAAATCAAAATCGCAATTTATGCCAATCTATATAATTGACAATCAGTAGATTACGTACAATATTAAAAATGAGATAGACGAGTTCCTGATGTTTGTGTAGTGAAAAAATCAAAAATAAATTTCTCTGAAACGGTGGTTACCTTCTGACATCCTTCTTATTTGTAACGGCAAGCACGAAAGACCCTTTTAATCTCCTCGCCGAACGAACAAGGCAGCCGATTTCATCATCTGGAGATATAATTCTCCAGGTATTCGATGATGTCTTTCTGCTCTTCAATAATATGCTTTACAACATCGCCAATAGAAACAAGACCAATCAAATGATCCCCATCTACCACAGGCAAATGGCGAATGAATTTTCCGGTCATGAGTCCCATACAATCCTCGATTGATGTATCTGGCGTAATGGTAATTGGGTTCTTCGTCATGAGGTCACTGATCGGGGTGTTTTTTGACGACTTCCCTTTCAGTATTAGTTTTCTTGCATAGTCGCGTTCAGTAAATATCCCTTCAAGATGACCATTGCTTACAATGAGCAGCCCTCCGATATTTTTCTCACACATTAGTTGGATGGCTTGGTAAACCATAATGGTTGGTTCCACGGCGTAGACGTTGTTGCCTTTCACTCTTAAAATATCCCTTACCTTTCCCATAGCTATTTAATTTTTCAAACGATTGAATATATTAGATAATGCCAAAAAAAGCAAGCTATGAAATAACAGATTTGAGGGAACGTTGGGCCTTGGTTTAGCCTAAAATGTTGATCAGTCTATCGGGAAGCAATCCCATTAATATCACCAATAATGTAAGGCCACCGATGATGAATTTTTGGCCTTGGGAAAAATGTATTTCATTATCCGGACCGGGGCCGAAGATGGCCATGACTGGTTTGAAATAATAATATACACCAATCAATGAAGTGACAATCGCAAAGACAACCATTTCAAGATAATTTGATTCTACGGCGATTGATAATACAGTATATTTTGCGAAGAACCCTGCAAAAGGCGGTATGCCTGCCAGCGACAACAATGCTACCGTCATGCAAAACGCAGGAAATGGATTTTTGCGATAAAAGCCTGCAAAAGTTTCGATCGACGTAGAGCCGGTGACAACCTCTACCCTGTATAAAATACCAAAAGCTACTAACGAGGTGGTTGTGTAGGAGACGAGATAATACAAAAGAGGTCCTTCAAACTTAATACTGTTCGAAATGACGCCTAACAAGATATAACCTACCTGGGCGATACTGGAGTAAGCTAACATCCTTTTTAAATTGCTCTGATACACCGCCGTGATATTCGCCACTACCAGTGTGAGAATGATGATAGCGATAATGGTCGGTGTAATTGCCTCCTGGACGGGCAAAAAACATTGAGCAAAGATCCTGTAGAAAGCTCCAACTGCGGCGACCTTCACAACGGTCGACATAAACGCGGTGATCATGGTCGGAGATCCGGCATAAACATCCGGAGCCCAAAAGTGAAACGGTACAACTGATATTTTAAATGCAATACCAATCAGGAGCAAGAATAGTCCAACATAAAAAAAGCCGGGCAGCGCTTCTTTATTGGCCACAACGTATTCCGAAATTTTACTAATGTCAAAAGAACCGGTAGCGCCATAAACCAGAGCAATTCCCATCAGCAGAAATCCAGTTGCAAAAGAGCCCATAATAAAATACTTAAAGGCTGCTTCGTTGGAAAAAAAGCTCTCCTTGTTGCTTCCTGCTAAAACGTACAATGTGATTGAAAGAATTTCAATACCCAGAAACAACACGGCAAGGTTATGAAACGCAACCATCATAATTCCACCAACGATTGTAAAAGCAACAAGCGCGGTCCGATCCGTTTGATGGGAGTCGCCGACAAAAAACGACTGTGCTATGCAAAACCAACAAGCGGCAATCGAAATAATCAAACAACTATAAGCTATTGCAAACTGATCGAAAATCAACATGTTGTTGAAGTAATGACCCGTATCATTAAAATCGCTGACAACAACAACAGCGGCTGCGATTAAACCCAACACAATAACGGCGTGCAGCCCTTTCTTAAAATTGAAAATTTCCGACAGCAGCGAAATAAAACCAAGTCCACAAACGATCAATAGAGCATTCATACTATTTTACATTAGCAGAAAAGTTGGAGAAGATTTCAAGCAAATCTGTAACGGCCCCTTCGGAAATCTGCAATAAGGGATCAGGATGAATCCCGATCAAAAATATCAAAATCACAATTGGATAAAGAACCATTTTTTCATGTCGTGTTAGATCCGAAATATTTGCTTCTTGTCCATGAGCCTTTCCAAGCATCATGTATTGAAATGCATAAAGCATATAAATTGCACCTAGAATAATAGTCAGACCACCCACCGCGCCCAATATAACGTTGTACTGAAACAATGCATTGAGCAGGAGAAACTCGCCCACAAAACCACTGGTAAAAGGAAGTGCCACGGTGCCAAGCATAACGACAGCAAAAACTGTCGTAAGAATTGGAGCAGTTGTGCGAAGTCCTCCCAATGAAGTAATGTTTCGGGTGTTCGTCCTAGTGGATATAATCTCGCAAATGTAGAATAGTGCAAAGGCCAAAATTCCATGACTTAACATCTGAATCAGCGCACCTTGCATTCCAATTTTGTTGAAGGTAAACAGACCGGCTGAAATTAATCCGACGTGAGCGATAGAAGCGTAAGCTATCAATCGTTTGAAATCCTTTTGGGTGATGGCGATAACAGATGCATACACTATTCCGATAACGGAAAGAATGATGGCTGTAAAGGCCCATTCCATTACTCCCAAAGGCACAACCGGCAAAAGCCATCGAATCAGTCCATAGAAACCCATCTTCAGCATTATTCCAGACAACAGCATTGTCCCCTCCATCGGCGCTGTAGTATAGGTGTCGGGTTGCCAAGTATGGAACGGAAACACCGGCATTTTAATCGCGAAAGCCAAAAACAGGCCCCAAAATATTATACTTTGGTGAAAGAGAGACAGTTCGCGACCGGCCTTATATAAAGCTTGAATATCGAAGCTGTGCGCGCCCGGTGTTTGATAGTACAAATACAGCAATGCAATCAGCATAAATAAACTACCGGCCAACGTGTAAACAAAAAATTTAAAGGTGACAGGTACCCTTCTTTCATCACCCCAAACCAGACAAATGAAGTAAATCGGAATAAGCGCCATTTCCCAAAACACATAAAATAAAAATCCATCTAAGGCGGTGAATACACCGACAAGGGCCATCTCCATCAGCAACACCAAAGCATAAAAGTTTGGTGACTTTTGATTCGGTATTTTGAACGATGAAAGAATTATAAACGGCACTAGCCCCGTTGTAAGTAATACCAATATCAAACTGATTCCATCGAGTCCTACGCTGAAATTGATTCCAAGCGAAGGAATCCAGGCTAAGTGATATGTGGTCTCCTGGTTATTGAATTGCATCACAATAAATAAACAGACCACAAATTCTATTAAAGAGGAAGCAAAGGCAACCACCCTCGTATTAACAGGTCTGAATGCAAATATCGCTAACGCAGTGACTAACGGCCAAAATATCAAAAACAAGAGGATCATGCTATTTTTCGAATTCAACCACCGTGGTTAGTGTTAAAATCACAATTATGCTAACGACCATTATAAAAATATAAAACCCAATGCTTCCATTTTGAAGCCTTCGAAATACTTTACTGCTTCCAGTAATAAGTTGGCCACTCAAATTCACAATTCTATCAATTGCCAAGGCCTCTATAACGCTATCTGAAAATTTAGACAACCAGCCCAGCGGTTGTACGATAACAAAATCATAAATCTCATCGACGTAATATTTATGATATACAATTTTGGAAACTCCCGTCAATTGTCCTTCTGCCAACGGTATTTGTTCTTTTCTTATAAACTTCAAATAAGCTAAGGCGATTACCACAAGCGTAAGGACGATAATAACGCCCATAAGTAAGTACTCCGTGCTATGATCGAGGTGATGCAACCCCATAAAATTTGAACCAGCAAAAACTGGTGAGAGATAGCCCTCCAACCAAGTTGAACCTGCAAGTGCCTCGGGCACATTCATAAAGCCTCCGGTTAGCGAAAGCACAGCGAGCACCATTAATGGTAAGGCCATGCTTTTTGGAGATTCGTGAACGTGATTCATCACGCCCACTTCTGCTCTTGCGGTCCCATAAAAGGTTAGATAGAAAAGTCGAAACATGTAGAAAACCGTTAACAAGGAAGCGAGCAAGGCCACACCCCAAACCAACGGACTGTAAGAAAACGCACGCGCTAAAATTTCATCCTTCGAAAAGAAACCGGCAAAAGGAGGAATTCCTGAAATGGCTAAGACAGCAACAAAG
>DASQTN010000775.1:0-3141 GCA_035641895.1 Chryseolinea sp.
CCATGCAACCGGCCCTTACTTATTTCCCAAAACCCAAAATAACCCACAACTACAAAAGGATTATCACTTATGTCGGTCGCAAAGCTATGCAAGAGCGCCCTCTCAGCAGTCGCTTTTTTGCGTATAGAAAACGTCAAAACACGAAACTTATTCGCAATACCCAGCTAAAACACGGTTATCGATAATGAGAGCAAGGCGATTGCGGTGTAATCCTTAGTAAGCCGTGTGACGAACCTGCAACTTCAAGGGTCGGTCTAAATTGTTTCGTTGTTGATTAGGGATAAAGCTTTTGGACCTAAGGCTTTCCACTTTTTGCCTTCCGGCTTAAGCCTGCTTTGAATTGATCATAAAGAGCAACTAGTTCGTTTTCATTTCCTATATACCCGTCAATCCAGGATGTAAGAACTTTTCGATGATAGAAACCTTCACGGTCATTTTTATAGTGCAATGTATTATAGACCAATGATGTTAATATGGCACCCTGATCTTTCAGCTCTTTATGCTTAGCGTCTATTTTTGATAGTAGCGTAGTGGTTTCAAAATTTATCAATCGCAGACTATTGCTTGACAATGTTACTTGCCAGTTTGTGGTAAAGAGGTCCACTGCAGTAAGACCAGGAGATTTGAGAGTCAAATCGTAGACGCTTAATGATTCATCGTCTTTATAAAATTCTAGGGTATCCCTAAATCTTTGAAGTCGATGTGATACATTTTTAATGTTTTCCCTATTCTTATCAAACTCGGCAGAAAGAGCATGAAGGGTTTCATCCAGGATTTTTTTATCATTCCTTTTTTCCTGAACGCTATTAACAAAAAGGGCAATTAGGATTCCAGCAATGACGGTTAAAAGTTCGATTGCAAGCCTACCCCCAATCTTATACGCCTTGGTTTGCCTGCGTTTTTTATGATCAGATTCGTCCGTTGCCATTTATTACTACTAATCAATAGCGAGATTCATATTTCAATGTAGAAAAATGAACTTTCGATTCATAGTTATGAGCATTGAAAATACTTCACTACAGATTCAGGGACGGAGTTTAGTAATCCGTGATGTCTTTAAACGGATTACTAAACTTTCTTTTTTGGAACTGCACGAAACGTCTAGCCGATTAATTGCTCCAGAAATTTCTCATGATTCCAAAGAATACGAATCTCCCTAATTTTTGTCTGATCGTTGAACTTGAAAATAAAGATATGGTCGGAGTCAAATCTTAATCCCTTAGCAGGGATACCGAGAAAATCCTTTTTTTGCGTTCCGAATATTGTTACCCGGCACTGCACTGCATTTGCTTCTTCGATCCAGTCCTGTTGGATGACGGTATTATCAAGGTCTGGAAAACAACTGATGAGCGTCGTCCAAATATTCTTGCCAACTTCATGAACCAGCCCTGTGCCTAGTTCTTCCAACGGTTCAAAATAAACCATGCCATCGGAGGTGCACAGACCTAACATTCGATTAATATCCTGTTCCTGATATGCTGAGAAAAATTCTATGCATATGCCTTTCATTTCTAAAACTGTTGTCGATTCTGTTGTGATGTTTATTGCTTTCATAAGGTATCTGTTGAGATTTAGTAATTTAATTCTTTTTCTTTCCATCCAATAACCAACCGACGTACGCGATCTTCCATTGGCCGTTATGTTTTTCCAGGATGCGTGTTTCATAACTCAAGCCCGGCATATCCATTGCTTTCTCGCCTGTATCGGTACCATATTGCTCGAAAGTAACCCAGGCCATGTTGCCGGATATTCTAACGTTGAAATTTTCCCGAGCTACATTTTGACGGTTCTTTTCGGGATTTTCTTTAATCACATTTTCCATTCTCTCACCAATTACCGACCATCCCTTTCGAACGGTAATACCTCCATGTTCCCACCATCCAACAACGCGAACGTATTCATCTTGTACCCAACAATTAGAGAGTTGCTGAAAATCCTTATCCCAAAAGGCTTCTGTTTCTGCGATAATTACTTTCTTAACAGCTTCTTCTTCAGCAGCCATGGTGTCGGTGCTGCTCGAGTTTTTCAAAGTTATCGCTGGACTAATTAATACTACGCATAATAATGCGCCGAAAATTACGAATGTCGACTTCATGGTTTTGTCTTTTTTTTAACAAAACTAGCGGAACGTTAGAGGGCCACATAGTAAAAATGCGGCTAGGTATTTTTTTTTGCCCGCAAAAGTCTAATTAATTCTGAATGCTCCTGATGATATTTTGTCGGACTTAATTTATTCAGCGCTTTGAAATCTTTAATAAAATGATTTTGATCGTGGAATCCTCCGTTATAAACGAGATCCTGCCAATCTATTTCTTCCTGGTGTGCTACGATGTTGGATATGTGTGCCATTCGGACGATACGACAATATTGTTTGGGCGTTAATCCAACTTTGTCCGTGAACTTTCGTTCAAGGTGCCTGCGGCTTACGCATAATTCATCCAACAATTGTTCGATAGCAATTGCGCCTTTGTTCTTAAGAATAATGTCCGCAGCCAGATCCGCGACATTTAATTTGGTTTCATAGCCTTGCATGGCTTCCAATAAAAAGGAATGTAAGAGTGCTAGCCTGTATTCAGTACGTTTTTCTCTCTTCAGTCTGTCAAAAAGCAACTGGCATGCTGCATCTCCGATTACCAATTCCAAAGCAATGCGTTTATCGATCACTCCTCTTAACGAGTAGTCAAACAATGTTGCTACAGCTGTCGGCTTGAGAACAATACCTAATTGTTGAATATGACCCGAAAATTTAAGCTTGTAATTTTTAGTTTGTTGGCCCACAACAACGGCATGCGGATTACGAGTAAATTCCGTATCAATCCCGGAACAAACCTCATACGTATCGAGAAAGTTGAAAGTAATGGCGGTGTAACCTGTTGGAGGCGACTGGATGATGTTTTCGACATCAAAATTGCCTTCAAAGAAATAATAGCAAATCAAAAAAGGAGAAAGCTTTGCGTCGGGCGAATACTTTAAATAGGTTAATTTTTGTGACGCTTCCATAATTTCCGTTAATGGCGGATCCACCGCGTGTCCGCGCGTTTACCCGAATATACCAATTGTCCAACAGCCGTTTGTGGGAAATTTTGCGTTTGCAATGCGTTTTGTCGAGCACGCAACAAAAACTTTCGAGAACCAACCTAA
>DASQTN010000776.1:0-6396 GCA_035641895.1 Chryseolinea sp.
TGTTGGAACTTAAAAAGGAGTCTAGCCATGAGCACTTATCTATAGCCACAAAAATTGAATTCGGTCCCATCGTTTCGATCATTACAAATTATCAAGAAACTAACGATGTCAACCTGATTGTTATGGGAACTAAAGGAGTAAGTGGGATGGCAGAGGTTTTTATTGGATCAATCGCGGAGAAGGTCGTGCGGCATGCCTCCTGTCCGGTGATCGTTGTGAAACGTCGTACAGCAATCGGAGAGCTCAAGCATATTGTTTTTCCTAACTCTATGGAAGGGGGGCAGGAAGATCTTGTTTTGCATGTCAAGGCACTTCAAAATGCTTTAAAAGCTACGTTGCATATAGTCTGGATTGATACAAGCGATAAATCAAATGACCCTTCTTCCGCTAAGCAACAGTTGGAAGCCTTTGCCAAACGTTTTATGATGAAGGATTACACTGTTAATGTTTTCAAAGCGAATGACAGGGAAACCGGCATTATCAATTTCACGCACTGGATTAATGCCAGTATGATCGCGATGGGAACCCATGCACGAAAGGGGCTAAGCCATCTTTTTAAAGGTAGTGTAACTGAAGATGTCGTCAATCACGTTGATTGTCCAATCTGGACTTATGTGATTAAAAGGTAATCAGTAATCTGGTGATCAGGTAATCGGTGGCACTCCGTAGGAAAGGTGTAGTTGGTAAGAGGTAGGTAGTAAGAGGTGTGTGTGTTCACGGATTCGGGCTTATCGAAACGTTGCGTCTGAGTTGCTTTGTCGAATTCCGTCTTAGCTTGGAACCACAAATTGTTTGCAAATAAGCTGCGGTAAGAAAAGGTATTCTTTAAGTGCACGATCTACGCATTTCTGTTGATTTGCTGGCGACGGAGGGCATTACCGATTTAAAAGAAATTTGAAAAATTGACAACCAAGTCCTGGTCAATCACATGGTTACTATTTCCTTGATCTTTAATCAATGCTGATAACTTGCTACGAAGTGCGAAACCGATTACCGATTACCGATCACTGATTACCCGATCACCGATCACCATTCTCCCCACTACATATTCCTCCGATACTGCCCGCCTACTTCAAACAGCGCCTTCGTGATCTCACCTAAGGAGCAAACCTTTGTGGCTTCCATGAGTTCAGCAAAAATATTTTTATTCTGGATCGCGGCCTCTTGTACCCGTTCCAGTTTCTCACCGGAATTATGTCCCTGAAATGCATGCAGGTTTTTAAGCATCCTGATTTGATATTCTTTCTCTTCCGTTGTAGCACGGATTACTTCTTGTGGCAAAATGGTAGGAGAACCCTTTGAATTCAAAAAAGTATTTACTCCAATGATGGGAAATGCTCCCGTGTGTTTAAGGGTCTCGTAATACAAACTTTCTTCCTGGATCTTTCCGCGTTGATACATCGTCTCCATAGCGCCCAGGACACCACCACGCTCTGTGATGCGATCAAATTCTGTCAGCACAGCTTCTTCTACCAGGTTCGTTAGTTCTTCAATAATGAAAGATCCTTGAAGTGGGTTTTCATTTTTCGCCAACCCTAATTCTTTATTGATAATCAGCTGGATGGCCATCGCACGTCTCACGGATTCTTCCGTCGGCGTAGTGATCGCTTCATCATATGCATTGGTGTGTAATGAATTACAATTGTCATAGATAGCATATAATGCTTGAAGTGTTGTCCGGATATCATTAAAATCGATTTCCTGGGCGTGCAACGATCGACCTGAAGTTTGAATATGATACTTCAACATTTGCGCACGGTCATTTGCCTTGTACTTGAACTTTAACGCTTTCGACCAGATTCTACGCGCAACACGACCGATCACGGAGTATTCCGGATCAATTCCGTTTGAAAAAAAGAAAGAAAGGTTCGGTGCAAACTCATTGATATTCATTCCACGGCTTAAATAGTATTCAACATATGTAAAGCCGTTAGCGAGCGTGAATGCAAGTTGCGTAATTGGATTGGCGCCAGCTTCAGCAATATGGTAGCCCGAAATAGAAACTGAGTAGAAGTTGCGCACATTTAAATCAATAAAATATTGTTGCACATCACCCATCAATCGCAACGCAAATTCCGTAGAGAAAATACATGTATTTTGCGCCTGATCTTCTTTTAAAATATCTGCTTGAACCGTTCCGCGCACTTGTTCAAGGGTTTCTTTTTTTATCTTTTCATAAACTTCGAGGGGCAGTACCTGATCGCCTGTAACTCCCAGCAACATCAACCCTAAACCGTCGTTACCTTGCGGAAGCTGTCCTTGATAAGAAGGATAAAGTTTTTCATTTCCTGAATACATTGTAGCAATGGTCTTTCGCACTGTTTCGCTTAGTCCATGATTGTGAATATAAATTTCACATTGCTGATCGATAGCGGCATTCATGAAGTAACCAAGGAGCATTGGCGCGGGGCCATTGATGGTCATCGATACGGAGGTTTTCGGGTCAATCAGATTAAATCCGCTATAGAGCTTTTTTGCATCGTCGAGACAGCAAATGCTTACACCCGAATTTCCAATTTTACCGTAAATATCAGGACGGTAATCTGGATCATTTCCGTATAAGGTTACTGAATCAAAAGCTGTCGACAGACGTTTAGCCGGCATCGAAAGACTTACATAGTGAAATCTTCTGTTCGTTCTCTCGGGACCACCTTCACCCGCGAACATTCGTGTCGGATCTTCCCCTTCGCGCTTGAAAGGATAAATACCTGCCGTAAACGGAAATTCTCCCGGGACATTTTCCTGTAAAATCCAGTGTAACAAATCACCCCAACTCCGATAACGTGGTATGGAAACTTTGGGTACTCGAGTATGGGATAAAGATTCAGTATGAGTTTGAATGGCGAGTTCCTTGTTCCGTACTTTATATCGATAGACTGGATCTTTGTATTTTTTTATTTTATCCGGCCATCCTAAAAGGATTTCTAAATTTTCCTTGTCAAGGCGCTGTTTCAGTTTAGCCGATTCGTTTTCTAACGCTTTTTTTATTGATGGATTTTCGACACTCAGATACTCCGTTGTTTTCTCCACCGCGTAAAGTTGCTCTGCTATGTCCGATTGCTCTTTTGCCCAGGCATCGTACCGTCTGTTGGCTTCTGTTATTTCGCTGAGATACCGTGTTCGATTCGGAGGAATAACGAAAACTTTCTCTGACATTTCATGACTCACCTGAAATGTCGAGTCGAACGTAATGCCAATTTTGGTCTTCAGTAGTTGTATCAGATGAAGATAAAGTTGATTTGTGCCGGGGTCGTTAAACTGTGACGCAATTGTTCCGAACACGGGCATATCTTCAGGTTTTTTATCCCAAAGCTGGTGACTGCGCTGCACCTGTTTTTTCACATCTCGTAGCGCATCTAAAGAACCACGTTTATCAAACTTATTCAACGCAATTACATCGGCGAAATCGAGCATATCAATTTTTTCCAACTGCGTGGCAGCGCCGTATTCGGGAGTCATTACGTACAGTGACAAATTACTGTGTTCCAGAATCTCTGTATCACTCTGACCAATACCTGATGTTTCCAAAATGATCAGGTCATAGTTTGCAGCCTTTAATATTTGGATAGCTTCTTTGACGTGAGCAGATAGTGCAAGGTTGCTTTGCCGCGTCGCCAATGAACGCATGAAAACCCGCGAATTGTTAATCGCATTCATCCGGATTCGATCACCCAACAGAGCGCCACCTGTTTTACGTTTGGAAGGGTCTACGGAGATAAGACCGATAGTCTTATCTTTAAAGTCCATCAGAAATCTTCTTACGATTTCATCTACCATCGAAGATTTACCTGCGCCTCCCGTGCCGGTAACGCCTAAGATCGGAGAGACCGACTTCGAGGCCATTTCATTTACTGTGTCGAAGACATCGCGATGAGTGCTATGAAAATTTTCTGCCGCTGAAATTAACCTGGCAATGGCTAATGGATTTTTCGAAGGCAGGTTTTGGATTTCCTCGCCAAGCTTATCACCTAAGGGAAAATCGCATTTTTCAACCAAATCATTGATCATGCCTTGCAAACCCATGGCACGTCCGTCATCGGGGGAATAGATCCGGGTAATGCCGTAATCCATCAACATATTGATCTCGTCGGGTAAAATTACCCCGCCACCTCCGCCAAAAATCTTAATATGACTTGCGCCTTTTTCCGCGAGAAGATCGTACATGTACTTAAAATATTCGTTGTGTCCTCCCTGATAGCTGGTCAACGCAATTCCCTGCGCATCTTCCTGAATGGCGGTATTAACGACCTCTTCTACGCTTCGATCATGCCCGAGATGAATCACTTCCACACCGGTCGATTGAATGATCCTGCGCATTATGTTGATCGCTGCGTCATGTCCATCAAAAAGACTTGCAGCTGTCACTATTCGAACTTTATTTTTTGCTTTATATGGTTCCGGCGCTTCATGACCTGCAAGGCTTTGCTTTTTTCCAGGCAATACTTTTTTGCTAGCGGGAATATTCATTTAACAGTTTTAAGTTTCAAGTTTCGAGTTTAAAGTTGCCGCTGAAAAAGTTTTCAGCCGTAGATTGCATGCCGCTGCCAATTCAAAGTTGCGCGACTGGCTTTAACCTTTTAGCCTTTAGCTTTCAGCTTTCAGCTTTAAGCTTTTAGCTTTTAGCTTTAAGCCTACACTTTGATACGTAAAGTTAATTCTTATCCGTTGTCTGGTATATGTTTGACAAGTAAAAGTTATCCTGTGAATGCCGTAAACATTGAGCACGTTGCGGTTTAACTTTGCTCCACTAACAAAATAACCACGGCGACTAATTATCTTGCAAGCATGGGTATCAAAAAGCCAGTTCGGATCGCGCTATTTATTATTGGATTGCTACTGGCCTTATTTACAATCTTCGTCATTATAGCGATAGCACCGTTAGACAAGAAAGTTGGCTATGAACCTTTGCTTGATACGATGGAGGCCCGGATTCATGACGTTGATAAAAAGCCGGGTCCAGGTAGCAGTAGGTTCACGGTAGGCTATAGCAAAATCAATTTGACACCATCCGAGCCGGTTGCTACCGCCGGGTATGGCAAGCGTTTAGGCAAACTATATGAATCAGTGCATGATTCTATTTATGTCCGCAGTTTCGTGATCGACAATGGAACACAACGCGTAGCTATTGTAAGTGCTGACCTATTGATCATCCCGCCAACCGTTACTGCATTGTTGGAAAAAGAGCTCCCTAACGTCGGTTTTACATTGGACAATACATACCTCGGTGCTACACATTCCCACAATAGCATCGGTAACTGGGCCCAGGGTGCGACTTCATTTTTGTACGGCACGTATGAAGACTCTATCGTTCGATTCATCGCTGATAAAATCAAGATAAGCATTGAAAAAGCAACTCAAAACATGCTTCCGGCTACCTTAAAAGTAGACTCAATAGCAATGTCGAACGGGGTTTATAACCGAGTAACAGATAGTGGACCGGTTGACCCGTTGATTCGTACAATTGAGTTTGAACGAAATGATAGCAGTAAATTATTGTTCATAAGTTATACGGCTCATGCCACCTGTTTGTTTTCGAAGGATCTTTTCCTTTCAGGTGACTATCCAGGAAAACTTACCAATAGCCTCGAGGCTAGTGGGTCCTATGCTCTTGCTATGTTTATGGCAGGTGCCGTTGGAAGCCACGGACCGGCGGCGCCGGAAGGTGGCTTGAGCTGCGTGGATTGGATGGCAGAAGCAATTTCAGAAAAGATCCAGATGCATCGCAAGCAGCGGACGATCAAGAATACAACTATGGAAATGTATCGTGTGCCCTTAGCGTTGGGTCCGGTTCAACCTAAAGTTTTTCATGACTGGCGTTTAAGGCCTTGGCTATTCCGCGGCGCTTTTGGCGAATATCCCACATTTGTTTCTGTCTTGCGGATCGGCGATATCGTTTTACTCGGAACGCCGGGTGACTTTTCAGGCGAGTTCAATGCTTCCCTGGATTCTCTTGCATCAAATTCAAATATTTTTCCCATCGTCACGAGTTTTAACGGTGGGTATATTGGCTACCTCACACCGTCGAAATACTACGATGTGGATCATTATGAAACGCAACTGATGAACTGGTATGGCCCCGGGACCGGAGATTACGTTCAACAAGTGTTAGAAAAATTATTGGAGAGTGTCGCCAATTAACAGTATTAATACAAAATCTGGCAACGGTCACAGAAAAAGCTTCTTCTCTTCGTTAGCCCGGTATATTTCTTACTCACCGGACCCCGGCAATGGGAGCATTTCTTTTTGGTATATATCAACCAATGTTTTCTTAGCACAAACAATTTTTTCCAACGATAAAAATCGAAACTGTAGTTCTTTGCTTCGGCTATCAACGCTGTAAGCTTGCGCGCTGGAAGGCTTTTGATAACGCTTTCAGGGTGTACCCGAATTCTAAAA
>DASQTN010000777.1:0-2239 GCA_035641895.1 Chryseolinea sp.
CCTATTTCGAGGACGGCCCTGGATAAGACTTTCAAAACGACCGATGAGACTTTTCAGGACCACACAGGATTTGCGCTATATGATCCTGACAACAACAAATCCTTGTACGAGTATAAATCGGGACATTACTTCACGCCTGCGTCGAACACCAAAATTTTTACATTCTTTTCCTGCTTAGCACTGCTTACAGACTCTGTTCCAGCAATGAGGTACATTCAGCATGGAGATTCGTTAATATTTTGGGGAACAGGTGACCCGTCTTTCCTGTACAAGGAGGTGTTTGACAACAACAGGGTCTTTTCGTTTCTCAAATCATCCCCGCACTCCCTTTATTTTTCAGATCACAATTTTCAAACGACGAATTTTGGTTCGGGCTGGGCGTGGGATGATTACAACGACTACTATTCTGCAGAACGATCTCCTTTCCCTATTTACGGCAATATCTTGTCACTAAAATCGATCGAAAAAAAAATCAAAGTTGAACCACCTTATTTTAAGAGCTACTTTAAAGTTGAAACCAGCGAAGAAAAGGCAAAAGTGATCAGGAAACTCGAAACTAATGAGTTTGTTTTTCATCCCAATTTTTCAGAAAGAGAATTTAAAACTGATGTTCCCTTCAAGGTGGCGCCGGAATTAACGGCTAGTTTATTGACGGACACTTTGAATAAAATGGTAAGGGTGGTTCGAAAGCCATTGCCAAAAGATGCGCGAATATTGTATAGCACCCCCGTTGATTCGCTTTATAAAGTTATGATGCAGGAAAGCGATAACTTCATAGCCGAGCAATTACTTTTAATGTGCAGTCAGGCACTAAGCGATACGTTACAACCTGAGATAGCAATAAGATATGTAAAGAAAAACTTTCTTCAGGATTTGAAAGACGAGCCTCACTGGGTAGATGGGTCCGGATTGTCTCGATATAACCTTTTTACGCCCCGTTCAATAGTGCATCTATGGAAAAAAATTTATGAACGCGTACCACGGGAACGACTTTTTTCCCTTTTGGCGACTGGAGGGAAGGCTGGGACGATTAAAAATTGGTATTATGGCAAAGAGCCATATATCTTTGGTAAGACGGGTTCATTGAGTAATAACCACTGCCTGAGCGGATACTTAGTGACAAAAAAAGGGAAGACCCTGATTTTTGCGTTTATGAATAACAATTTTACGACCTCCGTTAATGATATCAGGCGAAACATGGAAAACATTTTAAGATCGGTTTATGAGAAGTATTAGCATTTGTTTTTTCCTCATCTTCGGAGTGGTCGTTCAGAGCAGTGCGCAAACATTGGATAGCCTGGATATCAAAATTGGCCAAATGATTCTGATTGGGTTTCCAGGTCCTGCTGTTGATTCTAAAGTACTAGAGGAAATCCGAGCGGGGAAAGTCGGTTCGATCATCCTTTTCGAAAAAAATATTCCACCCACAAATTCGTTCGTAGCATTAAAGAAAATCATTTGGACCTATCAGCAGGCTGCGACCATTCCACTTTTTGTTAGTATCGATCAGGAAGGTGGCAGAGTAAACCGATTGAAGGACAAATATGGGTTCCCCCGATCTATAACGGCCGCGGCAATGGGGAAATCGCCGAACTTAGACTCTGTGCGCTTTTACGCTGAGGCTACAGCTTCCACTTTGGCAGGATTGGGTATCAACATGAATTTTGGACCTGTAGTAGACCTTGCTTCAAATCCAAACAATCCCATCATTGCTAAATACGGCAGAGCATTTTCAGCAAACGAAGATTCCGTAGTTCTTTTTGCTAAAGAATTCATAAAAGAGCACCACCGCTTCAATGTCCTGACTTCGCTGAAGCATTTCCCCGGTCACGGAAGTTCCAAAGATGATACGCACCTGGGGATTGCCGATGTTACAAACACGTGGGAGGAAAGGGAACTTAAGCCGTATGCAAGTCTTATTGATTCGGGTTATGTCGACGCAATTATGACATCGCATATCGTAAATAGAAAATTGGATAAAGATGGAAATCCAGGAACGCTTTCTACTGACATCTTAGATGGAATACTTCGTAAAAGACTAAAATATCAGGGCGTAATTTTTACGGACGACATGCAAATGCACGCAATTACCAACATTACGGATTAGAAGATGCCATTAAGCTGGCAATTAATGGCGGTGTTGACATAATGACTTTTTCAAATAACATACAAGGCAGCGACGAACGCACCGTGGATAAAGTCCACGCCATTATTAAAGACTTTGTCGGTAGGGGTATCG
>DASQTN010000778.1:0-5901 GCA_035641895.1 Chryseolinea sp.
GAACGTGGACGGCTTTCCAACAATTGGGGATACAGGCGCTTGCAGTTCTTATGGCAATTGCCTATTCGGCACTCGGCACCTTGATAATCCTTGTGGTATTGAACAAGTTCATGAAAATCCGTTCAAATTCGGAAGCTGAAATGAAGGGTCTTGACAATTATTACCACGGCGAAAGAGGATACGGCATGATTAATCCCAGCTAACATATCGCTTTATCATTTATTACTTTTCGAAAAAAATTCAAGCATGAAACTTATCATTGCAATAATTCGCGAAAATCAGTTAGACCAGGTTCGCGAAGCCCTTATTGAAGCAGGAATTACGCGCATCACCGTTAGTAATGTCGCGGGACACGGCAGGAGCAAAACAGAAGAAATTTACCGGGGACAAATTGTGGTCCCAAACCTCGTTCCAAATACCAGACTTGAAATTGCCGTAAACGATGAATTTGTTGACACTACGTGTAGTGCGATCATTAATGCTACAAAGGCTAATGACGGCGGCCTAATCGGCAGTGGCAAAATCTTCGTTACTCATCTTGAAGAATGCATCCGACTAAGGACAGGGGAAAGAGGATCCGACGCGATTTAAATTATTGATCAATAGTTTTTATAAGCATGCCTTTATCTACTTTATCGGTGAGACTCATCCCGTTTAAGATAGATAGCTCGTCCATTCTTTTGTCGCTGGTGCCGAGATTTTTTAATGCCTGCGCCAGCGTGCTATTTTGCTGAACGGTTTTTATACGAATTCTTTCTGGCTGTTTATTTATTTTGCCTTGATCAGTTAATGTTTTAAAGCTCTCCATGGATGCTGTGAAAGTTCGTACATAGCTGTCAAACAGCGAAGGTGATGTGACTCCGATCAATGCGTAATTATTTTTTCCGTTTTGAATGATGTAAATAAGTGTTCGCAGACTCTGCTGTTCTCCTGAAACCTGGTCAGCGATCATAGCGATCATCGGTTGTCCATTAACGGATCCCTTCTTCGATTCAATTAAGGTTAGTTGATAGTTTTTTAAAATTGCATCAGCGGCTGCTTCTAACGATCCGCCTGGAGCAAGGGTTAATACCATCATCGCTTTATTATCGCGGGATGCCATTTGAACCTGGGCGGGTGTGTTTTGAACAGCCCATTGTTGGGGAATGTCAAACTGAAATTTTAAGACAGGGTGATAAAAAACATTTTGTTCAATAAATCCTTGTTTAGGATCCTCGCCATAGACAATGCCGTCAATCATTTTTAGGTAACTGTTGCGATTTACTTTTAGTGAAGTAGACTTTGTTTTGCGCTTCCAGTCGTCAGCAAGTTTTGCGACTTTGGCCTCCCGGTCAGCCGGGTTTGGGTGGGTCGATAGAAAATCAGGTACTTCTTCACCTCCAGATTGACCCTGCAGCCTGTCTAAGGTTTGAAAAAAGCCTGCCATCTCTTGCGCATCATAATTAATTTTCGTCGAATATTCGACGCCAAGTTTATCAGACTGAGTTTCGGCATCACGGCCGAATTTCAAGAATAGAAGTCCAACGCCTTGTTGCGCTACATCCGCAAACTGCGCGAATTCCGGGGAAAGTACTGTCCCCGCCACCAATCCGATTTGTGCCAACATGGCATTACTATATTGTTTCGCGGAATGTCTTGCCGTAATGTGTCCTATTTCATGACCAAGAACCCCCGCAAATTCTGCTTCATTGTTGAAATGAGCCATAATGCCGCGGGTGAAATAGACGAATCCACCAGGAACGGCGAAAGCATTTACCACTGGAGAATCCACAATTTTAAACTCATATTTTAGATTTTTTCGATGAGAAACAGCCGCCATTTGCTGTCCCTTCTCCTCGATGAATTTTTGAAGATTCTTGTCATCATAAAGACCAAAAAATTGAATGATTTCAGGATCGGACTGTTGTCCCATAGCAATCTCCTGCCCCTCCGATAACAGCATCAAATCTCGCTTTCCAGTTACAGGATTTTTTGCGCATGAATCGACAAGAAGCAATATCAGAATGAAGCTAATAGGCCGAATGAATTTTTTCATAAATTTTTCGGGCTCTCGTGGAATTAGAGGCACCTTAAATAATTCAAGCAAAATCGGGCCAGGTAATTCGACAATTTATGTTGGGCGGTTCTATAAATATAGAGCGTCGCATTGGGGCGAAATTCCACGTTTCTGTAGAGAAAAATTCGTAGTCAAAAATTTCCCTTCCGGCGTATTTTATTTAACCACGCATTTACTTCTTTGCTTTTCTGAATCTTCCCTGAAGCAATCGATGCCTCCAATTTTTTGTTGATGGGCCCCCGTGATGTAAGGTGATAAGATCCGCATTCGTCACACAAATAGACGCCGAGGGGGCCGTTACCATGTGTGTATTCATAGGTAATCCAAGCCGAAATCAACGCTTCTTCTGCAATTGATTCCGTCGGAAACATTTTTTTATGCGTGGGACAGGTGCTCAATTAAAAGTTTTTATAAAAATAACGGAATAACGTGAAGAATAGGTCGAAATGATTTTAGAGTATTCTAAATTTGGGGCTAAATATTATCCATCATGAAACTAGCAGAAATTCACACGAAAAAAGGCGTAATGAAAATTAAGTTCTTCGAAGAAGACGCTCCCAATACAGTAAAAAATTTTGTAACCCTCGCTGAAAAAGGATTCTACAATGGTCTCATTTTTCATCGGGTTATCCCGAATTTTATGATACAAGGAGGATGTCCTAACGGCATCGGCAACGGAGGACCAGGATACCATATCAATTGCGAGCTAACCGGAGGCAACCAGTACCACGACCGTGGTGTACTTTCAATGGCCCATGCTGGTCGAAATACAGGCGGATCTCAGTTCTTTATTTGTCATACACGAGACACGACGAAGCACCTCGATCGAAACCACACTGTATTCGGAAAAGTTTATGAGGGGTTGGATGTGATCGATGCTATACGTCAAGGTGATACCATGGAGAAGGTTGTTATTCTCGAGGAAAACACATAGAGCTAGAAAAACAAGCTGCAGGTTTTAATAACTACAACTTGCAGCTTGTACTTTCATATAGTTCTTGTACTTTCATATAGTTAATATTGATGAAAACTTTGTGTTACAAACTCCAGTACCGTTGGTAGTGCAGTCCGCCAATAAGTCCAAGTATGCCCACCGTTGTGGATTCGAAATTCGTGCGGAATCTCTTTTTTGCGCATAGCAATGTGAATCAACGAATTTCCTTCATATAAAAAATCATCGTCGCCGCAGTCAATGTACCACCGTACTGCCTTTTTTTGATCATCGGGCATAGCCTCGACTAACGCCAGGGCGCTGTGCCTTTTGTAATAGGTTTCGATTTGTTCATCGGTTCCTTTTAAGTTTCTTTGTTCTAACCATGCCTTTGTTGCTTCGAGTGAGAGAGGTCCAGTCGAAGCGCTCAACGGACAAGCTGCTGAAAATAATTCCGGATGATGAAGCGCATACATAAAAGACCCGCCTCCTCCCATGGAAAGTCCGGCGACTGCGCGGTACCGTTTTTCAGTTTTGATTCTGTACGTTTTTTCAATGTATGGCATAAATTCCTCAAAGAAGAAATCCTCATAACGCCACTCTCCTTTCAGGTCATTGAAATATCCCCGAGTTCCTGTATTGGCATCAGGCATCACAATGATCATAGACGTTGCCCGGCCTTCCAGTATTTCACGGTCGGCGATATTTAGGACTTCCCCGAATTGGACCCATCCTGTCTGATCATCTCCACCACCGTGAAGAAGGTAAAGCACTGGATAACTGCGTTGAGATGTTTCATAATCGGGAGGAAGGTATACAGCGTAGTTCCTGTTGCCTTTAAGTATTTTACTGGGTAGCGTCAAGTTATCTTGGACCTTGCCACTTTGTGCGAACACGAAAACGGGCATGTATAAAATAATGCAAAGAAGAGGTATTGTTTTCATCATGGAATTTTAATTATTGATTTTAACGAAAATCCTAAATAACCGTGACGGCGACAAATGCAGTGAAAGTATTTTGATGAAGGGGAATTCGCTTTAGCAGTCGTGCACAGAAAAAAGCTTTAATATGGCAGATTGTAGAATTACCTCCCCTATTCCTTCATTTTTATGAACGACAAGACTTGATGAATGGTAGCAAGCGGGTAATTTCTTCTACGTGGCATCATTTTTTATTAAGGATCTAAAAAAAACTTATGAGAGCAATTTGGACAGGTGCGATTGGATTCGGACTGGTTAACATTCCAGTAAAATTGTACAGCGCTACTGAGCAAAGTGATTTGAATTTAGATATGCTGGACAAAAAAGATCATTCGCATATCAAATTTAAGCGTGTAAATGAAAATACTGGAAGAGAGATTCCCTGGAGCAATATTGTAAAAGCGTACAAATATCAAGGCGACTATGTTGTGCTCGACGACGAGGACTTTGAGCAGGCAAGTCCAAAGAAAAGTAAGTTTATAGAAATTACCGATTTCATCTTAGAGGAGGAAGTTGACAGCGTGTATTTTGAAACGCCCTACTTCCTGGAGCCCGAAAAATCGGGCATGAAAGCATACGCCTTATTGCGAGAGGCTTTAAAGAAGAGTGGGAAGGCTGGAATTGGAAGCTTTGTCTTGCGAAGCAAAGAGCATCTTTGTATTCTCAGACCCTACAAAAATGTCATAGTGTTAAATCGTCTAAGGTTTGATGAAGAGATACGCGATGCTGGAGACTTAACGGTGCCTAAAGAAAAGCCGAAGCCAACGGAAATGAAAATGGCTCTCAGTCTAATTGACCAACTCACCACGAAATTTGATATCAAGAAATTCAAGGACACATATAGAAGTGAATTGTTAAAACTTATCAAAGCGAAAGCAAAGGGCAAGAGTATCAAACACACTCCGCTCAAGGTTACCCATCGTAAAGCTGATGATCTCATGAGCCAACTAAAGGCTAGTATTAAAAAAGCATCTTAAAATATGGCTCTTAAGAATGTAAAGACGCGTGGAGGAGTTGCTAAGAGGGACACGCTTGAACCGAAAGCAAAAGCTTCGTCTAAAAAGCAAAAATCTGTCGACGGTGAAAAAGCAAAAATGCTACAGGCGAACGGGCATACCCTTAAGCTTACGAACCAGGAAAAAGTATATTGGCCGGACGAAGGAATTACAAAGGGTGACGTGCTCGAATATTACAATTCAATATCCAACTATATACTTCCGTATTTAAAAGGTCGCCCACAATCCCTGAAACGAAATCCCAATGGAATTACAGACAAGGGATTTTTTCACAAAGATGCTGGCGAAAATGCACCCGATTGGGTAGACCATGTGAAACTGTATTCGGAAAGTGCCAGGAAAGATGTTGACTACATCGTGTGCAATAACAAGGCGACGCTTCTTTACCTCAATAACCTCGGTTGCATAGAGATTAATCCATGGAATTCGAGGTTGAAGAATTTGGACCATCCTGACTACTTAATAATGGATATAGACCCCTCGGACAAAAGCACCTTTAATGAGGTTATTGACGCAGCGTTAGTGATTAAAGAGATTTTGGACAAGGCGCAAGCAGGTTCTTACTGCAAGACCTCGGGAGCTACAGGTCTTCACATTTATGTTCCCCTGCACGCTGCTTATCACTACGATCAAGTTCGTTCCTTTGCTGAAATCATTGCTACGTTGACCCAGGAACAATTGCCGGAATCGACCACGGTTGAGCGATCCATTGAAAAAAGAAAGGGTCGCATTTACATCGATTACTTGCAAAATAAGCGAGGACAAACGTTGGCGTCCGTTTACAGCCTCAGACCGGTGGCACAGGCGTCAATTTCAACTCCATTGGCCTGGAATGAGGTTAAACCAGGTTTACATCCTTCACAATTTAACATAAGGACGATTTCGAGACGCGTCAACAAAATTGGTGATTTGTTCAAA
>DASQTN010000779.1:0-2689 GCA_035641895.1 Chryseolinea sp.
TGTACTCCTGCTTACATTGGCAGAGATGCTTTGGTATTGCAGCGCCTTGCAACCGCATCTGGCTTAAATATTATTACCACGACCGGCTACTACGGAGCTGCGAAAGAAAAATATTTACCCGAACACGCCTATTCAGAAACATCTGAACAGCTAGCAGCACGATGGATTGAAGAGTGGAAAAGTGGAATAGAAGGAACTGGAATAAAGCCAGGCCTGATAAAATCTGGTGTCGATAACGCACCATTATCTGAAGTTCAAAGAAAAATAATCGATGCAGCCGCGCTTACACATTTGGCTACTGGATTGACCATAGGAGTCCATAGCGGCAGCGGTGATGCCGCAAATGAGCAACTTGAAATTTTGAAACGCCGCGGTGTTGCGCCGTCGGCAAGAATTTGGATTCACGCTCAAAATGAAAAAAATCAAACGTATCACATCGACGCCGCACAACGGGGCAGTTGGGTTTCTTTTGATGGCGTGAATCCATCGTCCATCTCCGAAAACGTCCAGTTTTTAAAAGAGATGAAGGGAAGAAATCTACTGAATGCCGTGTTGGTTTCCCAAGATTCGGGGTGGTATCATGTGGGCGAACCACAAGGGGGAAAATTCAATCACTACAATTGCATCTTCACCGATTTTATACCAGAATTAAAACGAAACGGTTTTACACAAAAAGATATCGATGCGATTTTCATTACAAATCCGGCGAAAGCTTTGACCGTCAAAATCAGAAAACTAAAATAATCAAATCAAAACACCGGGTATCGTACGACCAACGATACGATGAATCATCCTTTAGCCCTTTAATTTTATGGAACACAACGAAGATATATTTTTCATCAAGATGGCGGCCGATCTTGCATGGAAGGGAGTGATTCAGAATGACGGTGGACCATTTGGCTGTGTAATTGTGAAAGATGGTCACGTGATCGGGCGGGGAAACAACAAAGTGATATCATCACATGACCCGACGGCACACGCCGAAGTCGTTGCAATTCGCAATGCATGCAGTTATTTAAATTCACATCAACTGGATGGCTGTACGGTGTACACGTCCTGCGAGCCTTGCCCCATGTGTCTGGGTGCTATTTATTGGGCACGACCTGAGCGCATTGTCTATGCCTGCACACGCGAAGATGCAGCAGCGATAAATTTTGATGACGATTTTATCTATAGGGAAATTCTGCTACCCGCTGCAGAACGTACAATTCCAACCCAGCAATGCGGAAGAGAAAAAGGACTTGAAGTTTTTCGTTTTTGGGCTGACAAGGATGACAAGATAATCTATTAAGCGTGCTTGACTTTAAGCATTGCTCATAATGCTTTCAGCTTTACCCCACCTTTGAAGGATTCACGCCGAACTTACGCTTAAATGCAGTGGCAAAATGATTTGCATTTTTATAACCCACAATACCAGCAACTTCACCTACGCACATCTCCTGATCGTACAACATGTTTTTTGCGTGCTCCATCTTTAGATTATACAAATACTCGATCACAGGCACGCCAAACATTTCTTTAAATGATTTTTTCAATTTATGCTGATTGATTCCAAAATGCTTTGACAAATCAAGTAACGAGTGATTCTCTCGGAACGTCTTATGGAGATGATCACGAACGGCATATAAAATATCCTTATCGCGGTGCGTTGTGTCGTCACCTTTAAGAGCCGGCGGAGCAAACGGTGCTAACTGCATGGCGATGAACTGCTGCAGGCTACCTTCAATCATCAAGTTACCCAAGGCACCTTCAAACGGACAATCACAAATTGCCGCTGCAATCTTGTAGGCTGCGGGCGTTATTGCTGATTTCATCCCAAAAAATTCCCGCCTTAAGATTTTTTCTCTTATCGTACCAGTGAACTGATCATCCGCAGAAAGCAATGATGCAAAGTAATCGGCTTTAATTTCCAGGTAGAGTGGCTTTGTACATTGTGCATTAAACCGATGGATTTCCGGCAATGACGGGTTGAAAGCCATGTAAGATTCGCCTCCACTAACATGGTGTGAGGATGCAAGTTTCTGATCTCCAAACGCTGCGCTACCTCCGCTTCCATGGTCAAGCATGTAGAATCCAACTTTATCGATAAGATTGTCCGTTACCTCGATTAGGGTATTGTATTTTAATCGAAGGTCTATTCGGCTTAATGAAAAGAAGCGGCCATTGACAGCTTCGAGGTTTAAGCTCCCGATCTCTGAACTCGCCCGCATAGCAGTACGCTTCGGGCTTTCAGGATAAATGTTTGGTATATCATCGACAACAAACCTTTCGTAAAAATCGGCTACGGTAGCTCCGTTCATTTGGCTGTAAGGGAAAAGTCAGTTTGTTTGGTTACTTCATAACGCAAACCGTTGTTTTTGGGTTGCGTTTTTTTCAAGCAACCCATTTCTTGGCTCGTCGCCCGCTTTCCAGGATACGCTATGACAAACTTCCTTTCGCGTACATCTTAAATCCTTTCGCGTAGATCTCAGGTAAAACGCACCTCGTATAGAGTCTTATCAAAACTATCAATGAAAAAGGAACTTTGTACAGCCCACTATCGGTGACAAGGCTGTCTTCAGATTAGTTGACAAAATGCAGCACTCAAATAAATATAAGTTTAGTATGATTAAGAAAATTTTTAAGATAATAAGTATTTCAATTGGCGTCCTTGTAGGCGTTTTACTAATTGCCTATGCCTTTATTTACT
>DASQTN010000780.1:0-4023 GCA_035641895.1 Chryseolinea sp.
CAAATCCTTGGTCACGTATCGAGCGAGCGAAAGATCACCGTTCATTTTGGGGCAGACCTCATCAAGTTCAACGTCGACGAACTTAGGGATGTTTGGTATAAAACCTCCTACCTTTTGGATGCTAAGCAACGTCCTGCAATACACGCAGAAAAACGTTATCAAAATTATAAGAACCAGATATTGACGTATGACTTCCCTTCAAACTTTAAGGGAACATTCGATGACTTTGGCATCGATCCGGCGCGGCGAACTTCTTCCGGGATCAAAGCGGCGATCATTCGAGAAAAGGGAGTAAATGGCGATCGTGAGATGGCTTACACCCTTTACCTCGCCGGTTTCGATGTAAAAGACATTCACATGACAGATCTTGTATCAGGACGTGAAGACTTATCTGACGTCAATATGATTGTCTTTGTAGGAGGCTTTTCGAATTCAGATGTTCTTGGTTCTGCAAAAGGTTGGGCCGGTGCTTTTCTTTACAATCCAAAAGCCAAGGAATCGCTGACTAATTTTTATAAACGGAACGATACACTCAGCCTTGGCGTGTGCAACGGATGTCAATTGATGATGGAGCTGGGTCTTGTGTATCCTGAATGGAAGGATCATCCCCGGATGAATCACAATGGATCAGGAAAATTTGAATCCACCTTTCTGAATGTCACAATTCCGTCTAACAATTCCGTTCTATTAAGCAGCATGGAAGGCGCAAGACTCGGCATATGGGTCGCTCATGGCGAAGGACGATTCAAACTGCCAGCCGATCAGTCTCTTTTTCAGGTCGCTGCAAAATTTTCTTACACTGAGTATCCGGGCAATCCAAATGATTCTGATTATGATGTCGCTGCGCTTTGCTCCAAAGACGGTCGACATTTGGCGATTATGCCTCATCTGGAAAGGTCTCTTTTCCCTTGGAATTGGCCCTATTATCCATCAGATCGAAAGGAAGATCAGATCTCTCCCTGGATGGAACCGTTTGTCAATGCGAAAGCTTGGATAAAAAAACATTTTCAAATTGTCTAACAAAAGGTTAATGGGTAGTGTTGGACCAGAACATGTTTAGGTTTATATTCAAACTTCCGTAAACAAGTTGGTCCTATGAAGAAGATTTACCCTGCCCTTATCCTACCCATCCTGTTCGCATCATGCCTCGGCTATAAAGAATTGCCGGTAGAGTATGATTACAGCTACAAAGGAAATTTTAAAAAATATCGGACGTTCGATATTATGAAGCCAGCTGGTCCTTCAGATTCGACAATGACCAACGAGATCATTGAAAAGCAAATTGTGTCTCGGATGAAATTCCTTGGATACAGACAAAATTCAAACAAGCCTCATCTGATCGTTGGCTTCAAAATGTTCGATGATAGTTTGAAATTCAACGGTTATATACAACCTGAAATTGAGGATTGGGTAAAGAATCAAAATGAAGATATTGAATACGATCCGCAAAAATTCAATTTGAACGAGGGAACGCTGCTTATCCAATTCTATGACCGTCGTCAGAACAGGTCTATTTGGCAAGGGTATGCGACAACCCAATACGGCGCAATCGATTTCCAAAACAGTCGACATTTACGAAATGCCGTTATTTCGATTTTAGATAAATATCGCTTTTGGGCAGAAGGATTTATGGATGGCGCTACCGCTACAGCCGACGAAAAAGACCTCTAAAAGTTCATTTAGGGGTTAAAATTTCTAAAAAATAGTTCTACATTTGCATCCCAAATTAGGGGTCCCGGGGGTAATTACGGGACTTTTTGTCCGATGGTGTAACTGGCAACACGCCTGATTTTGATTCAGGAAAGTCCAGGTTCGAGCCCTGGTCGGACAACTCAGACCACAGAATCCCGATCAAAATCGGGATTCTGTGTTAAACGTTAACCCGAAAAGTCAGCGTTTGATGGTGGTCACAGCCCTAGTGGGAATAACCATAATGGAATAAAACCATGGCCGTTAAAATTTTCAGCGGAAGAGCAACCATCTATTTGGCGGAAAAAATCGCCAATGCTTATGGCGAAACCTTGGGTGATGTAGATTATCAGCAATTCAGCGATGGCGAGATGTCTCCATTTTTGGCTGAATCCGTTCGTGGCCATGAAGTATTTATCATCCAATCTACGTTTGCCCCTTCGGATAATTTGATGGAATTGTTGCTGATGGTTGATGCCGCTAAACGCGCCAGTGCTTCCAGCATAAATGTGGTAATTCCTTATTTTGGATATGCTCGCCAGGACCGAAAGGACAAACCCAGAGTTGCTATTGCTGCTAAGTTGATTGCCAATCTTATTACTTCTGCCGGCGCAAGTCGTATCATGGCGTGCGACTTGCATGCTGACCAGATTCAGGGATTCTTCGACATTCCAGTCGATCACTTAGATGGTTCTTATATTTTCGTCCCTTACTTGAAATCTCTGAAACTTGACGACATCATGTTTGCTTCACCCGACGTAGGTGGAATAAAACGTGCACGTAGTTTTGCGAAATTTTTCGACGCAGAACTGGCGGTTTGCGATAAGTACAGAAAAGAAGCCAACAAAGTTAGCTCCATGCGACTCATAGGTGAAGTAGAGGGGAAAGATGTCGTACTTGTCGATGACCTCGTCGATACAGCGGGGACGATCTGCAAAGCTGCAACTCTGCTGAAAGAAAAAGGCGCTAAGACAGTACGCGCCGTGTGCACTCACCCAGTGTTATCAGGAAAGGCTTATGAAAACATTGAAAATTCTGTTTTGGAAGAACTGGCAGTGTCCGATACAATTCCATTAAAACACCCGAGCAGCAAGATCAAGGTGCTAACGGTCTCCACTTTATATGCGAAGGCTATCCGCAAGATTCACGACAACGAATCCATAAGCTCGTTGTTCATCAAACTTTAACGTGTAAATTTTAACTAAACAATTATATTTTTATGAAAACCATTGAGATTATAGGGTATCGAAGAGCAAATCTCGGGAAAACTGGATCACAGAAATTGCGCGACGAAGGACTCGTTCCGTGCGTACTGTACGGTGGAACTGAGCAGATACATTTTCATGCACCAATGATTCTTTTCCGGGATTTGGTGTACACAAATGAAGCTCACTTTGTTCACCTGAACATTGAAGGCGAAGAAAGTCAGGCCATACTTCAGGAAGTTCAGTTTCACCCTGTGAGTGAAGTAATTTTGCACGCAGACTTTTTACGCATCACCGAAAACAGAAAAGTCAAGATGAACATCCCTGCCCGTTTGGTAGGCCAGGCACCAGGTGTTGCGAAAGGTGGAGCATTGGTTCAGAAAAGATCGTCTCTTAAAGTTTATGCATTTCCGAAAGATATGCCTGATCACATCGACGTAGATGTTTCAGAATTGGATTTCCATCACGCTATTAAAGTCGGTGACATAAAAGTTACCAACCTTGAGTTGGTTGATCCAAAACAGGCGTCAGTGGCTGTTGTTGAAGTACCACGTGCTGCTAAGATGGCCGCAGAAGATGCCGCTGCCGCTGCTGCTGCTCCTGCTGAAGCTGCCGCTCCGGGTGCTGCCGCTGCTCCTGCTGCAGACGCGAAGAAAGAAGCGCCTAAGAAAGACGAAGGCAAAAAATAATTATTCGAACAACGTCAAAACACAAATCCCCCGACATCGTGTTGGGGGATTTTTTTTAAATGCTTGATGTGTTGATGCCGGAAGTTTTGAAATCGCCATAATCCAATTAAAGGCTGTTCCGAAGTTCCAAATTAAGTCGACAACATCACCACTTAAATTCCAACAGACAACACCACAACATGAAGTTCCTCATCACTGGTCTTGGTAATCCTGGCGCTGAATATGAACTGACACGACACAATGTTGGCTTTCTTGTTTTAGATCAGCTAGCCGACAAACACGGCGCTTCTTTTTCTCCGGACAGGCTGGCGGAGAAAACCGAGATTAAGTATAAAGGCAGGGCGATTCATCTTATCAAGCCAACTACCTTTATGAACCTCAGCGGTAAAGCGATTGCATACTGGTTGCAGGAATTGAAGATAGAAAGGGAAAACTTATTA
>DASQTN010000781.1:0-2028 GCA_035641895.1 Chryseolinea sp.
GTTTCTCATTCCCTTGACCGAAATGGCACCGAACAATCCAGGCTCATTAAATACGTCGGGTTTACTTCTAATGGACATATGGGAAATTGCACCGGTACCTTCAAGGCAGAACATGCCAGCACCTAAGCCACCAATCGGAAATGCAATGCGATTCAGAAAATCGTCTTTGTACACGCCATTGTAGTCGCGCTGTGCCTTGGTTTTTAAAACACTTTTATTTCCTGAAGAGTCCACTCCCTCTGCTTTTGCTTCTTCATTGAGGATTGTCGCTGGGAGTACAGAGGCAGTAACGCTTGTAACGCTTAGCTTCTTTAAGAATGAACGCCGGTTCGATTTCATAGGCCATTGGTTGAGTATTTGAATATAGTTTATTTTTCTACCCGATAGAAAAATGATTATAATTACCTGGAGGCGATTGATTGTTGCTGATTGATAGAGCTATCTTTTATGAATATACACTCGAAAAAGCGATGGTATTGGTTTTAACCGGTGGTTTTCTGGGAAGTGGTAAGACAACCGCTATTGTGGCGGCTGCACGTTTGCTTATGGCCCAAGGCAAAAGGATCGCTGTGATCACAAACGACCAGGGAGATCAGCAAGTCGATACCGCCTTTGTGGAAAGCTTGGGGATCACGACTCGCGAAGTCTCTAACGGATGTTTTTGTTGTAACTATAACCAACTGGATTCGCACCTCCAGTCACTTCAAGAGAACGAACAGCCCGATTACATTTTTGCAGAATCGGTTGGCACATGCACAGATCTGATTGCGACGCTAGCCAAGCCGTTACAAGACTTCAGACCCGAAATAAAAGTTTTAATCACGATTTTTGCCGACGCTGCTCTATTATCCTCAATTCTGGAAGGACGTTCCACCTTTCAGGAGGACTCTGTCCGTTATATTTATAAAAAGCAGTTAGAAGAAGCAGACTTACTAGTTATTAACAAAATGGATTTGGTTAGCGATGGTCAATCGAAAAGGATCGACGAGGTAATCAAAACTGAATATCCCGGAAAGAAAATTCTTTACCAAAGTTCGCTGCGTGACGTTGATGTTTCTTCATGGTTGAAAAACATCGAAGAATTTAACGCCATCGGGCGCGATTCACTAACGATCGACTATGAAGTTTATGGTGAAGGAGAATCTAAATTAGCCTGGCTGGACAAAAATATTACAATCAGTACGAATAACGAAGATGCCGTTTTTGTCGTTCAAAGAACGATAGGTTACATCGTTGATCAAATTCAATCACGACACATCATCATCGGTCATTTGAAATTTTTTATTGACACCGGGGATTTCAGTCAGAAGGTTAGCGTCACGACTACAACCACAGGCCGTGATGTTAAGCTTCGACCCGCTGCAGCAAAACGTGTAAACTTGCTCATCAACGCACGCGTTGAAACGGATCCGGCAACGCTAGAGAAATTAGTGGACGACGTTTTATTAAACGTTCAAAGTATTCATCAATGCAAAATAGATCATGGCAAATGGTCGATATTCAAACCCGGCTTTCCCCGTCCGACCTATCGAATCGTAGGATAAATTTTTCGCCAACCTTTCAGTTCTTAAGCAATCTGTCAATCACTTCTTTCGACACCTCAAAGGCCGTTCCGTGGCGAGTGCCCTGAGGCATTGACAATTTATCGGAGTCATCTGACCAGCTTTTGAGGTCGGAGGAAACGATAGCACCATATTTGTGCTCTGTATACTTATCAAAATAAACGAACCACCTTTCATTTATTTTAATCGGTGTTGGTCCTTCCGCCCAATAACTGCCCGTGATCGGTTTCCCGGTAGCGGTATATGGGCCAGCGGCTTTGTCGCTGCTCGCGATGCGAATGTTCTTCTCAGGTATGTTAGGTTTGTCAGTTTCGTCTTTTAAAAACATCAGGTATTTTTTCCCAACATGTATAATGGCAGCGTCAATCACACTAAAGCAGTGATCATAAAAAAGGCGGGTCTGAGCAAACGAAGTGAAATCTTTTGTTGTAGTAAAGTACAGCCTGTGATTGTATTTCTGTTCTTC
>DASQTN010000782.1:0-6085 GCA_035641895.1 Chryseolinea sp.
GGTTAATTTGTATTTCTAAAACCAATCGCTATGGCAACACCATCCTATATACCCGACGGCTTCTCGGCACTCACGCCTATGTTGGCGGTAAGAAATGCTGCCAAGGCAATTGATTGGTATAAAAAAGTTTTGAATGCAACTGAAGTTAACCGGTTGACGGATAGCGATGGAAAAATTGCACATGCTGAGCTTAGGATTTCCAATTGTATTCTGATGCTTGCAGAAGAAAATCCCGATTATAATAAGAGCCCCGATCTTTTAAATGGAACTTCTATTATACTAAACCTGTATGTACCGGATGTCGACGGTACGGTCAGTCTCGCGGTAAAGGAAGGCGCATTGTTAATTTTTCCTGTTGACGACCAATTCTATGGCGATCGTGCCGGCAGAATTCAAGATCCATTCGGTCACATGTGGATCATTTCGAAACACCTCAGAAAAGTTTCGCCACAAGAAATGCAAAGTCAAATGCAGGGAATAAACGAAAAGTAATTTACATGACAGAATACGAGGAAAAAGCACTGGAAGAAATGGCGGTCTGGCAACAGAAAATAAAACATTCGCCGGTCCTTTTTGGTGACATTCCCAAGAAAATACAAAACCGCATTAATCGGATGATTCCCGAAAAAGTGCATGAGGCATTTACAACGGCGATAAAACAAATGACGCGAGCTGTTATTTTTGGGTCTGGTTTTACAACGGCTACGCCACTTTCAGACGCAACGCTGGAAGAACGCGAGAACAAAGTGAAGCAACGAATAAAATTCTATAAGAATACTGCCGCTACTGAGGGTGCCATCACGGGTGCCGGAGGAATTTTACTGGGTCTGGCTGATTTTCCGATATGGCTTACATTGAAGATGAAGTTGCTTCATGAAATAGCGGCCATATATGGATATGATGTGAAAGAATATAAGGAGAGGATCTATTTATTATACATTTTTCAGCTGACATTTTCCGGTCAAGTGGAGAGACGCAAAGTATTCGAAATATTGGAAGATTGGAGTCAGCGCGAACATACACTTCCCCAGAACATCAATGACTTTGACTGGCGGACATTTCAATTGGAATATCGTGATTACATCGACTTAGCCAAATTGCTGCAACTTGTGCCACTTATCGGAGCACCTGTCGGAGCATATGTCAATCATCGCCTGACAAAAAAATTAGGCATTGCCGCCATGAATGCATTTCGCATGCGATGGAAATCTCAAAAAATGTTAACTTAACTCCACTTTGATTTTGAGGTGGATTATGTTGTAATGTTATCTATATTGGAACATGACTTATAAATCAAAACAGGCCAGTCTAAAGTCACGTTTATACGAAATAGTTTTTGAGTCTGATACACCGGAAGGAAAAACATACGATATAGTACTTCTCATCTGTATCATTGCCAGCGTAATTGTTGTTGCGTTGGAAAGTATATCAACATTGTCCATTCAATTCGATCGCGGGCTTTACATAGTCGAATGGTTTTTCACTATCATCTTTACTATTGATTACGTCGCAAGGTTGTGGATCGTCAAGCGTAAAAGAAAGTATATCTTCAGTTTTTTCGGGATTATAGACCTTCTTTCTATTGTACCTACCTATCTCGGATTATTTCTGGTCGGTGCCCAATCATTAATGGTTATCCGAAGTATCCGACTGCTGCGGATTTTTCGAATTTTTAAACTTTCACGATATGTTGGCGAGGGCCAAAATCTTGCGCAAGCCCTCCGATCAAGTCGTCATAAAATTACCGTATTCCTGGTCACTATAATGACAGTTGTTATCATTACTGGCACGATCATGTACATGGTTGAAGGCCCTGAACATGGGTTCACAAGTATCCCTAAAAGTATATATTGGGCAATCGTAACAATGACTACAGTCGGTTACGGCGATTTGGCACCTCAGACACCGCTAGGGCAAACGTTAGCATCATTTATTATGATTTTAGGATACGGAATCATTGCCGTGCCGACCGGAATTGTATCGGCGGAGATGGTCGCGCAAAAACATAAAGAAAAACTAACGACGCAAGTATGTCCGCATTGTCTGAAGGAAGGACACGATTATGACGCCGTTTGTTGTAAATATTGTGGGGGAACGCTTAATTAGCAGAAAGCTTAATGCTGAAAGTAGAATGCTCGGGAGTGCAAATTTGAATGTGTGTGCATCGAGGCTATAAGCTTATAGCCATCAGCTCGCAACGTGATTGTCAAGCAACGTCGAAACTCAAACTTAGAAACTAAAAACTATAAATAAAAAAAGCCCACTGGATTTGGTATGGTGTTTCTGAACCCCATAAAGACAAGTTTTGAGCTGCCATCATCCGCAACCTTCCTCTGTTAACCTGCTTTTTGGGCGAGGTCATGCCAAATGGCATGATGAGGCCTGATTTTGCATGAAAGCTTCACTCGGCATTGTTAAAATTGTTAGGTTCAGCAAACGTGTCCCAAACCCGAGTGGGATTTGAATGCAACATAAATAAAACACTTTTACGCCGCACCATTGACAAAATTGTATTTTTTGCTAGTTAATCAGAATGACGTTAATCGTTATCCGTTATCCATGTGTTTAGAATCATCGTTCAATCGATCGACGCCCCGGCTTTGGTATCGATTACGGGTTAACGGATAACGGATAACTTTTTCCTGATAACGATTAACAGATAACGGATAACTATTACTTTTGTCCCCCGTTATGAATCCGAAAATTAATTTTACTCCAGGTCCATCCCAACTTTACTTTACCGTAAAAGACCACATAAGAAATGCTTTTAGTGAAGGTGTACCGTCGTTGTCACACAGAAGCAAAAAATTTGAGAGTTATTATATCGATACAGTCCAGGGCCTTCGTGAGTTGCTGCGGCTTCCCTCCGATTATCATGTTTATTTTACCGGATCTGCCACAGAGATTTGGGAAAGGCTAATTCAAAATCTCGTGGAAGAAAATTCATTCCACCTTGTAAACGGGTCTTTTTCAAAAAGATTTTTTGAAATTGGCATTCAGCTTAATAAAAAATCAATTAAAGTCGAGGTAAACAATGGAAGCGGCTTCGATGCATCCTTGTCATTTCCAGACGAAACCGAATTGATCGCCGTAACTCATAACGAAACGAGTACCGGCGTCTCCCTTCCGCTTGATTATATTTATGATCTCAAGACAAAAAATCCGAATGCACTCGTGGCAGTTGACGCCGTCTCATCACTCCCATATCCGGATTTTGACTACACCAAACTCGATTCTGTTTTCTTTTCTGTTCAAAAAGGTTTCGGCCTTCCGTCAGGACTTGGTGTTTGGATGGTGAATGACAAATGTCTCGCGAAAGCAGAAAGCCTTTTGAGCAAAGGAATTTCAATTGGATCGTACCATAACTTGCCGAGTCTGCACAGCTTTGCCATCAAAAATCAAACACCAGAGACCCCCAACGTCCTTGGCATTTACGTTCTAAGTAGAGTGATTAATGATATGGTCCGACGTGGCATTTCAAATATCAGAAAAGAAACTGATTACAAGGCTGCACTGCTTTATCATGCAATGGAAAAACATCAGGACGTAAAAGCTTTCGTCGAGGACAAGTCCTTTCAATCCAAAACCGTTATCGTAGCAAATTCCGGAGATCATACAGAAAGGTTAACGAAAGTACTTTTGGAAAAAGGTATGCAACCCGGCGATGGTTACGGACCCGCAAAGAAAACTCAACTACGTTTTGCAAACTTTCCAACGCACTCTAAAGAACAGTTCGAGTTATTGGTAGATAGTCTTATTTGAGTTTTATTGAAAAGGTGTAAGCTATCGTAACAAACCTTTGCTGTAAAAGTTCGTCTAACACCTTTTGTAGTTCTGCCCGGGAAGACAAGGAACTTAAGCAAGATCGGGACCCTGAAACCAGCAATAATGAGTCATTATGCTCATATGCGAATAGCAACGTCGTGTTAAGCGAAATAAATTGGCTTTGTAAAATAGCACGCTTTGGATATTTTGCGCTCTTTAACGAAAAGTGCGCATGCTACGATTCAATTTCATCTTACTCTTTATCATTTTCCTGATTTCGCCTTCCATTGCGCAGGAGTTCCGGTGGCAACAAAGAGTTGAATATGATATGGATGTGAAGCTGGATGTAAAAACGCATGAAATAGCAGGCACCCAACGGCTCACCTATTACAACAATTCAAAGGACACGCTTAACAAAGTATACTACCACCTCTACTGGAACGCGTTTCAGCCGGGGAGCATGATGGACGTACGGTCAGTAAACCTTCCAGATCCGGATGCACGAATAAAAGATCGCATATCAAAACTCAAGGATGACGAAATCGGTTACCAGCACATTCAAAGTCTCAAGCAGGATGGAAAAGATGTTAGCCATAAGGTTGACGGAACGATTCTCGAAGTAACCCTGCAGAAGCCTATCCTTCCGAATACTAAAACCGTGTTCGATATGAAATTTGAAGCACAGGTTCCTGTCCAGATCAGGCGGTCGGGCCGAAACAACCGGGAAGGTATTGCTTATTCAATGACGCAATGGTATCCAAAAATTGCTGAGTATGACTTTCAAGGTTGGCACGCTTACCAATATGTAGCGCGGGAGTTCCATAGCGTGTGGGGAGATTTTGATGTAAAGATTACATTGGACGCCAAACACGTGATCGGCGGCACCGGTGTATTGCAAAATGCTGACAAAATTGGTTACGGTTATGAAAAGCCTGGAGCAACAGTGAAGCAACCTTCGGGAGAATTAACCTGGCATTTCATTGCAAAAAATGTGATCGACTTTGCCTGGGCGGCCGACCCGGATTACGCGCACGATCGCCTAAAGGTGCCTGACGGGCCAGAACTTCATTTCTTTTATCAGAAGAATGACAAGACCACTGACAACTGGAAAAAAATGCAGGATTTTGCTGTTAAGCACTTTCAATTTATGAACAAGACGTTTGGTAAATATCCATATGAAACCTATTCCATTATTCAAGGTGGAGACGGTGGTATGGAGTATCCGATGTGCACACTTATTCTGGGAGAAGGCTCTGTCGCAGGTCTTGTCGACGTCATGGCGCATGAGAGCTCACACAGCTGGTACCAGGCTGTGCTCGCATCAAATGAGGCGCTGTATCCATGGATGGACGAAGGATTTACGGACTTCGCTAAACAGGAATCGTTGGCCACGCTAACAGGAACTACTGTCAGCTCGTCCCATCAAGGTAGTTACAATGCCTACTTTACGCTGATACAACGAGGATTGCTGGAGCCGCTCAGCCAGCATGCCGATCACTACAATACTAATCTGGGTTACAAAATAGCTGCCTATTCCATGGGCACTGTATTCCTGGAACAATTAAAATATATCATCGGAGAAGAAAATTTCTATAAGGGAATGCGCCAGTATTATAACACCTGGAAATTCAGGCATCCTGAACCAAACGATTTTATACGCATTATGGAGAAAGTTTCTGGATTAAAGCTTCACTGGTATATGCGTTATTGGGTAAACACCACAAAAAAAATTGACTACGGAATTAAAAATGTAATCGAAAATGATAATACTACATTTATCATGTTAGAAAAAATCGGAGAATTCCCGATGCCGGTGGAACTTGTTGTGACGTTCAAAGATGGAGCTAAGGAGATGTTTTATGTACCCACTAATGAAACATTGGGTAATAAGCCACCGGAAAATCACCAGATGGACTGTACCAACCTTGATGCGTGGCCCTGGGTCTACCCAACTTATACGCTGACGTTAAAGCGTAAAGTGAGCGATATAGCGACAATTGAAATCGACCCATCATTGCGAATGGCCGACGTGGACAGAAAAAACAACCTGGTGGATTTGTCACAGGGGCTTAAACCTTTTTCGGACCGAACGAAATAATTTTAGCTTGACGATTTAGGAAACTCGTCGTATTCGCCGCTATATACATTTCACGCAAAGAGCGCAAAAGACAGATCGCAAAGGCCGCAAAACCCGAAATGTTAAATTCCGAGCGATGTCGACCTTTGTGAAGCTTTGTGTCTTGATGACTTGGTGGCATTTTAGATGGACAATTTTAGATTGGAAATCACAAGAAAGCTTTTTGCCAGATTTAATTTCAAA
>DASQTN010000783.1:0-2786 GCA_035641895.1 Chryseolinea sp.
GCAGCCTTCCCCATTTCAAATGCAGGCTGCGTGACAGTGGTAAGCGAGGGATTTAACAGCGAAGCAATTCCCATACTGGAAAACCCAACTACTTTGATATCCGCAGGAATCCTTAAGCCGAGTTCGTAGCACACTGTATAAGATAGCGTTGAAAGTTTTTCGGTGGATCCAACAATACCCTGCGGCGGATTGTCAAGCGTTAATAACTTTTTAATCAGTGGATGATTCAATGTATCCTGGCTGGTACACCGAACGATGTATTCCTTTTTTGTTTTTATCCGATTATCCTGAAGGGCTTTCTTATATCCATTCAATCTTTCTTGAATGATGTGTAGATTTTCTCCCATCTGTAGAAATGCAATTCCCCTACACCCTTTTTTTATTAAAAGCTCAGTAGCACGATAACTTGAATCAAAATCATTTGTCAGTACCATGGGCACTTTAACGTCGTCGCATACTCTGTCAAAAAACACGAGAGGGATTTTAGATGCCAACAATTCCTGAACATGACTGGTAATTTTTTTTCCTGAAGATGCCGACATGAGAACGCCGTCAACGCGACCACTTTTGAATTGCTGGAGAATAGATTGCTCCTTTAATTGATCCTCATGGGTAATGTAAATAATTACATGATATCCCTTCATTTGCGCAACGGCCTCGATACCATTTATGGCAGTTGAAAAATAACTGTCAGCAACCTCAGGAACCACAACCGCGATATTACCCGTTTTCCTCTTCTTTAAACTGCTTGCATTGGCGTTCGGAACATAGTCCAGTTTTTTGACATATTCAAGCACCCGTTTTTTTGTGTCCTGACTAATCTCATGACTATCACCCAATGCTTTGGAAACTGTCGAAACCGCTAACCCCAGATCTGTCGCTATTTTTTTTATCGTTATCCCCATTTTTGCCCCGGATATGCGAAACCGGTTTCGTAAATAAAAGATAAACAATTCATACTTTACAATATTATATTTGCCAAGTTCGTAAAGCAGATTGTGGGTGTAAACGCGTGCCCTGTTAAATTTAAAGAAAAACCGGTATGGAAAAATCTTCAGAAAATTCGCCTCTTAAAAGCCTGGACGTGTGGGAAGATGACGTGTTGGCCAGATATCCAGATCCAGACGGTATTGCAAAAAAAGACAAGGACGATTTCAGAAACTACGACAATACTGAACGTGATACTGTACGTGAATTTTATCGTCTGAATCACAAATATCAGACTTATGATTTCGTACGGAAGAAAGAAAATGAATTTCTGAAATTCGACAAAAAGGAGATGCCAGTATGGGATGCCTTCCAGTTTTTGAACCAATTGGTGGATGATTCTGATCCCGATACCGACCTCGATCAATTTCAGCATTTATTGCAAACCTCTGAAGCTATTCGAAACGATGGCCACCCGGATTGGATGGTAATGGTTGGACTGATGCATGATATGGGCAAGGTTCTTTGCCTCTTCGATGAACCTCAATGGGCAGTAGTTGGAGATACCTTCCCCGTTGGATGTGCTTTCTCTGACAAGGTTGTTTATCCGGAATTTTTCAGCGAGAACCCCGATTCCAAAAATGAATTGTACAGCACAAAGTACGGTGTATATTCTCCCAATTGTGGTCTCCGTAACGTTCATATGTCGTGGGGTCACGATGAATATGTGTATCAAATGGTGAAGAATCGACTTCCAGAATCCGGACTTTACATGTTACGTTACCATTCGTTTTACGCTCAGCACCGGGAGGAAGCTTATAATCATCTTATGGACGATCATGATCATGAAATGTTCAAGTGGGTCCGACTCTTCAACCCATATGATCTTTATTCGAAAAATCCGACGCCACCCGATTGGAAGAAACTTCAGCCTTACTACGAGGATTTGGTGGCGAAATACCTTCCTCCGAGACTAAAATTTTAACGAAACAATTAGAAACGCAAACTCATCTATGATGAAGCAAGCCGGGAAGTAAGGTCATGCGCGGACTAGATGCCATAGACTATATCGTCTTTCTTATTTACTTCATTATTGTAACAGGTTACGGCTATTACGTTTATAGAAAGAAAAGCACCTCCACTTCAGGGTCAAAAGATTTCTTTCTGGCCGAAGGATCACTAACATGGTGGGCCATCGGAGCTTCGCTAATTGCCTCAAATATTTCTGCAGAACATTTTATTGGTATGTCAGGGTCCGGGTTTGCACTCGGGCTCGCAATATCTACCTATGAATGGATGGCGGCTGCAACACTTATCATTGTTGCTATCTTTTTTATTCCCATCTATCTCAAAAATAAAATCTATACTATGCCGCAATTTCTGGCGAGACGGTACAACGATACTGTCAGCACGATTATGGCGGTGTTCTGGATACTGGTGTATGTATTTGTTAACCTCACTTCCATCATATACCTGGGAGCTATTGCAATCACTTCGATTACCAACCTTAGTTTCACGACCTGTGTAATCGGCCTCATCGTGTTTTCAATTATAGTAACACTGGGCGGAATGAAGGTTATCGGATACACCGACGTTATCCAGGTTTTGGTGTTGATGATCGGTGGATTGGTGACAACCTATCTTGCCCTGGATCTGCTGGCGGAAAAATCAGGTTACGGAAACGATATCTTCAAAGGGCTTTCTGTATTACAAGATAAGGCTGACTCTCATTTTCATATGATTTTTGAGAAAGACCATCCATACTATAAAGATTTGCCTGGACTATCCGTGTTGATCGGAGGTATGTGGATTAACAACCTGAATTATTGGGGATGCAATCAATATATCGTCCAACGCGC
>DASQTN010000784.1:0-5007 GCA_035641895.1 Chryseolinea sp.
AGGGCGATTGTGAATTATTCACGGGCCTTGGTAAACCGTTCAAGGGCTTTCGTGAACTCCAGGGCGATCGTTAACTCGGGAGCTGTTGTAAATAGCGAGACTGTTGGTGCCGACACTGCAGTCAGTAACAGTGGAGCCGTGGTCATAATCGATTCCCTGGATATATTCAATGATGATTCTCCAATCATTGAAAATGGAATCGAGTATTATGAATTGCCCGCGCTCTTCTCTATTAATATGGTAACAGGAATGACGGCAGGAACCCATTTCATTGTGCCCGGAGCTTTCCTCACAGATCTTTCCAATAATTTCGAAGTAACATACAAAACAGGGACCCTGAAAATACGAAAGGATACCTTGATCGTTACAGCGCCGAGTGCTGAACTTATTTACGGAACGCCACAGGCTACTTATGGCATTACTGCTAACGGATATAAATACGACGATATTTTTAACACCGTAATAGAATCGATTTCCTTTAATCTAAGAGATGCAAATGGAAATATTAAACCGGGTACAGGAATCGTTCCAGCGGGCGTTTATCAGATCATTCCCATTGTAGATCTAATGGAGACCCAATTACAACCAGGCGAGCCCGTTAATTATGTGGTCAAAGTTATATATGGGGCGTTAACGGTAAAGAAAGCGCCGCTGACTGTGAAGCCAGATGATAAAATAATCATTGCAGGTGAAACCCCGGTGTACACGTCCACTTTCACAGGCCTTCAAAATAATGACATTCCATCAGGTGTGCTTTACAATACATCACCAAACTACAGTGGATTCGCCGGAGTCTACACCATCAACGCTCAAGGTATTCAGTTCGCAATACCGGGTAATTATGAAATAACTTATTTGCCCGGAACGCTCTATGTCAATCCAAATCCGAACGTAGCGAAGGCCGTACGACCGATTTTACGGTGCGTTGAGGAAGTTAAAAATAATCCTGGCTTCACCTTAAGGGCACGATTCGAATACCAGAATGACAACGCAACTGCAGTTTGCATTCCCATCGGAACACTAAATAGCATTGCTACAACAGGATCGTATTCAGGGACACAACCTGAATTATTTCAGCCGGGCCGTGGAAGTTTTGACATCCTGTTTAATGGTGCCAAGATGACCTGGACTATCATCAGCGATGATCGAGGCAAAAAGACTTCAATAGCCTCTGAGGCAAGTGCTAATTCGGCAAGGTGCAAGAAAGGTAATAGCGCCGGGCGTGAAGCATTTGAGGCCGAAGTCTTGGTTGAAGAAACATCCGAAGAATCTTTATCAGGCTATCCTAATCCCGTGGTGGATTATGTGTCCGTTGCTTTACCAGCGTCGGAGGAGGGACCGTCATCCTCGGATATAATTGTAATGGACCAGGTGGGTCGTACGTATGTGGTTAAAAGTTCGTGGGAGAAGGACGAAAATCTCCTTGTGATAGATTTAATGTCACTCGAAACGGGAATGTATATAATAAAGATAAGTTTCAGCGAAGGCGTCAAAACGCTGAAAGTTTATAAGCAATAACTGGCATTCAGGACTCTTAAAAAAGAATGAAGACCATCTTCATTCTTTTTTTATGGCATTAAAATAATATCAGAATTATTAAAATGATTTGTATCTTGAAAATCATCATAAAAACGAATGAGGCGGGTTACAAAGTTCATTTTCTTTTGTTTGGTTTTTTCGTTCGTTACAGCTTACCCGCAGACTTCAGAAATTGATAGTCTGAAAAATTATATTACCAAAGGCGGTGACGACTCATTAAAAGTCAATGCATTGATCGCATTGAGTGGGAAATATTTAAGTTCAGACCTCCAGGAAGCGATACGCTCTGGTTATAAAGCGTTGGACCTTGCTGAAGAAATTAATTTTCAAAAAGGCCGCGGGTATTCCTACAAGGCCATTGGGCTAGGAAACTATTACCAGGCAAATTATCCTGAGGCCGTAATTCAATTTCAAAATTCGTTAGGAGTATTTGATTCTCTATCATTCAAGGTTGGGATTGCCAATATTCTAAGTAACCTTGGCGCCACTTACTTCAATGCAGGGGATGATACCAAGGCTATTGATTATTATCTGCGTTCATTACGGATCTCGGAGGAGGTGAATGATAAACTCCGGATCGCTACAGCACTCAACAATATTGGCGGTGTGTACAACAACAAGGAAGCAACCGTTGATAAGGGTCTTGAATATTTCCTAAGGGCATTTCCCATCTTCCAGGAAATTGATGACGAGGTGGGTATGGCTACGGCATCGATGAATGTGGGCGAAATTTATTTTAAAAAGAAACAGTACGATTCTGCGATTCAGTATTTTGAGACCTCGTTGGCTCTCTTTGAAGAAAGTGTGGAGGCGACGTTCCCATTAACTTTTTTAGGGGAAATTTATGGCCAGCGGAAAAATTACGAGCGTGCATATTTTTACCATGACAGAGCCATCCATATTGCGGAAAGTGTCGATGCTAAATTGGAACTCATACAAAGCATTATCGGTCTTGCCAGAACTCAAAAAAAACATGGCAAGGTAAAACAATCCATAGCCAGTTTTCAACTTGCGCAGAAACTCGCGGAAGAGGCGATTGCAAGAAAGGAATTAAAGGACATTTATGAAGGGTTGGCAGATTTGTATTCAGACAATAGAGACTTTAGAAAAGCCCATCAGTATGATACGCTTCTTTCAGGGGTAAAGGATTCTCTTTACAATAATGATAATGATGTTAAGATTCAGCAGCTTCAGTTTAACTTCGACATTGAAAAAAAGGAAGGTGAAATCGATTTATTAACGAAGGATCAGGCGTTAAAGGCCGCAACAATTCAGCGTCAGCGAGTAGTAACTTATGGCACTGGAATTACAGGATTTCTTTTGTTCCTGTTGCTGATAGGATTTTACAACCGCCATCGGTATACGCAGAAAACGAACAAAATTATTAAGGACGAACGTGATCGATCGAAAGAATTATTGCTGAATATTCTACCTGCCGAAACAGCCCATGAGCTCGAAACTAATGGGCATGCTCAGACGAGGTTTTATGAGAGCGTCACCGTGTTGTTCGCCGACTTTAAAGGGTTTTCATCTATTTCACGAACTCTCAAACCTCAGGATTTGGTCGCTGAGTTGAACGACTACTTCATAGCCTTTGACGACATTGTTGAAAAATTTAATCTTGAAAAAATTAAAACTATTGGTGATGCTTATATGTGTGCAGGCGGTATTCCTACTACCAATGAAACGCACCCATTCAATGCGGTAGTAGCCGGGCTGGCCATGCAGGATTTTATGGTCAAACGAAACGAATCCCGAAAAGCGAACGGCCTAGAGCCATGGGATTTGCGAATCGGAATACACATCGGCCCAATTGTCGCAGGGGTCGTAGGAAAAAAGAAATATGCCTATGATATCTGGGGCGACACTGTAAACATTGCAAGCCGGATGGAATCAAGCAGCGAAGGTGGCAGGGTCAACATCTCTTCCTCGCTTTATGAGATTGTAAAAGATCGACATCGATGTCACTATCGCGGAAAGATCTTCGCTAAGAATATTGGTGAAATAGATATGTATTTTGTCGAGCCCCCAACTGCATAAATATCCTTTAAGCTCTGTTTTTTAGCTTAGCAACAATTTCTTGCAACCTTTCATTCTTAAACCTTTCGCGATTAGCCTTGCTGTAGTTAGTGTGATAACGATGCGAATTAAGAAAAGTTTTTTGCACGAGGTTCCATTCTCTTTCAGTTTCTACAACTGTTTGGTCGCGTAATTCCTCAAAAAGACGGCCTCCAATTTCATAAAAATCATCCCGACCCAGGTAATCAAGATCTGCATCACATAAAATTCTCTCCAGTTTAGTAGAAGGCGATTGTGGAATACGCGTGGCCATGATCATGCCACAGATGGTATCAATCTGATCGCAACTCAATCCATATGCCGGGAGTATTTCTCTGGCCATTTCAGTACCACGTTCCTCATGATTTGCCGAAGAGCGAATAAAACCTGCATCGTGATAGAGCGCTGCTAATCTCAGCAGCTTAATTTCTTCTACACTTACTTTTTCACTTTCGGCAATGACCAGGGAAGATTCCAGTACATCATAAATATGTTTGATATTATGATACTGAAGGTTCGGCATCTCTTTATCCAGCAACGTCATAATATGCTGCTCAGCGCCATCGAAATCATGTGGCATATCTATTTCATTCGTTGATTGCTCCCTGAAATTTTTTAAAAGAGGGTCCACGTGCCACCAAATAAGATCTACATCATTCGTCTTTTTCGCTTTCTCCAGATAAATGCGGGCAGATTTAAGATCTCCCATAATATAAAAGGCATAAACTGTATAAATGTTTACACCTTTTTCATTCGCCTCGCTTCGTTCGACCAATTCCGTCAGCAATGCCTTGGCTTTATCCCCTTCTTGTTGGCCCACATATGCGCCTGTTAAGTAAGCGATCATAGATGGGGGCCTTATTCTTGATGAACGAAGGCCGGATAGAATTGCTTCCACGGCTTCCTCATACTTTCCCATGGTCAGATATGTTCTTCCAAGGTAATCGTAAAACCGCAGTACAGAGGGGTATAATTGCAGAGCTTCGTTCAACACAACGATCGCCTCATCATAGCGATCCAACAAGTATAAGCTAATTGTTTCGTAGTTGAAGCAAGCTACTGTTAACGGATCAATCGCTTTTGCTTTATTCACAAATTGGATTGCCTCGTCGAAGCGGCCCATCATGTTAAGCAGATAACTATAGGTATAAAGTACCGTCGAGTTATTAGGACTAAGATCAATAGCCTTACGGAGAAATTTTTCTGAAGACTCAAAATCTTTTTTTATGAAAAACTGAACAAATGCTTTTGTGAGATAATCGTTATCTGACGGCCCCCTGTTCCAGGCTTCATCCAGATAAAGTTGAATATATTTTTCGGCCTCATCCGGGGAGAGATCACCGTTCCATGACATTCGCGCTGAATAGGAACTTGCCAAAAAAGAGTATGCTTGTTGAAAGTCGGGATCTT
>DASQTN010000785.1:0-2345 GCA_035641895.1 Chryseolinea sp.
AGGAATTGACGACAAAATTGAATGATTTGGTAAATTTTCAGTATACAGTTTCAGATCAGGAATGGGGGATTCGACCAACAACCCATGACCGCAGGCCCATTTTGGGGACACATCCGGAACATAAAGTTTTGTTTATTTTGAATGGAATGGGACCCAAGGGGGTTAGTTTAGCCCCTTATTTTTCGGAAATTTTGATCCAATCCATTGAAAATCACCAATCGTTGAACAAAGACGTGAATATCGAACGTTATAAATTATTATATTGGTCTCCCTCAACAAGAATATGAATTTGCGTAGCGGAATTTTATTACCCATTGTACTATTACTAGTCGGTTCCTCCACCCTTTATGCGCAGCAGTCGCGTGAGGTCTTCGGGAAGAACAGAATTCAATACAGGCAATTCGATTGGGTTTATTTAAGCGGAGAAAATTTTGATGTGTACTATTACGATGCCCGAAAAGGTATGGCACAGGAGGCCCTTGAATTTCTGGAGGGGGAATTTGATCGCATTACTGATTTAATCGGATACCCTCCCTATTTTAAAACTAAAGTCTTTGTCTACAATTCACTCAGTGATCTGCGTCAAAGCAACGTAGGTCTGAATCACAATGTCTTTAATGTGGGTGGAGAGACGGAATTCATAAAGCCATATGTGGAAGTTGCCCACCTGGGAACAGCACAGGAATTTAAGGATGAGTTACTGTATCAGATTTCCGACCTGATGATTAACGAAATGATGTTTGGCGGAAATCTGAAAGACATGTTTCAAAGTTCTATTCTCATGAACCTACCCGACTGGTTTGTAGATGGAGCTTCGCGATATGTTGCAAAAGGATGGAGCATTGATATGGACGATTACATCCGTCAATTGGTAAGCACTCGGAAAGCACGCAGGGCAACAAAACTAACAGGCAAGGACGCAGAATTAGTCGGACAATCAATTTGGAATTTTATCGCTGAGAAGTATGGTAAAAGTAGTGTCGCAAATATCCTTAACTACACCCGTGTAACGCGCAACGAAGAAAAAAGCATTTTAATAACGCTGGGCATAAATTTCCGTCAGTTGCTGGCCGAATGGCAGAAGTTTTATACCGATATGAGCGCTCAGGTAGGGAAATCATACGTGACTGCGGCTGACAGTTCGTCCTTTACCCGACAGCATAACAGGACAACCGAATTTACAACGGTAAAGGTAAGCCCTGATGGCCGCAACATTGCGTACGCAGAAAATGACCGTGGACGGTACATCATTAAAGTTCGCTCACTTGAAACCGGAAAAGAGAAAAGGGTTTTGTCTGGCGGAAGCAAAGTGATCAAACAACGTGTAGATTATCGTCTACCTCTTATCGCGTGGTCAGATGCAAATACTTTAGGTGTAATTGGCGTAAAAAATGGCGAGTATATTTTTTGGCTTTATGACTTCAATACAAAAACCAAGATACCACGGGCGCTTGAAAGGTTCAGCAATATCAGAAGCTTTGATTTTTCCGGTAATGGCCGGCTGGTAATCCTGAGTGCTGACTTTGAAGGCAAAAGCGACTTATTCCTACTCAGCTCAAAACGTGATCGAGTACGCCGTCTAACCAATGACATGTATGACGACCTGGATCCTAGTTTTATACCCAATACCAACCAGATCGTTTTTAGTTCCAACAGGACGACGGATACATTGCGTTCAAATGCGAAGCCTCAGTTCGAACAACTGAGCAATAATTACAATCTTTTCATTTACGATCTCGACAGCACCAAATTTTTGCTTACGCGGGTAACGAATACCCTTAGCAAAGATCAATCGCCAAAGGCTCTGGATGAAAACAATTTCTATTATTTGAGTGATCAACGCGGTATTGTCAATCTATTTAAATTCAATCGAGCCACGGGCATTTATACCCAAGTATCGAACTACTCCTCCAGCATTAAGAACTTCGACCTTAATTTCAACAACAATACCATGTCGATGGTGATGTCTAAGAACATGAAGGAAAATATCTTTGTCGAACGTGGATTTAATATTGGTCGACAGGTCTTTACACCGGCAACACGTCGCAAGGATCTACAACAAGCCCGTGTTATACGGGATCGGAGAAAGACAGTGGAGAACAAAAATATGAGCATTAAGGACTTGCTCAACGCCAGATTAAAGGAAGCACAACCTCAGCGCGATACCGCAATCACCGATTCGCTCAGTGTAACAAAACCCGACTCCGTTTCACTGAATAAAACTTCATTGGATTCAACCGTTACGCAAATAGATTCCACAGGCCGTGTAACGCCGGCAGACTCAAGTATGGTCCAACAACCGGCAGCAAATGATTCGACAGTGACTCTGGCCAAACCAAATGTAG
>DASQTN010000786.1:0-3495 GCA_035641895.1 Chryseolinea sp.
CTGCTACCCGAGATTGCTATCACTACACAAATTGTCTTACGATTAAAAAAAATCTTTGGTCATACCGTTGGCGTCTACCATTCCCGCTTTTCTGACAACGAACGTGTCGAGGTATGGAATGGAATACTTCAAGGAAAGTTAAAGTTTATAATTGGGGTCCGTTCCTCCATCCTACTACCCTTTGATAATCTAGGTTTGATCATAATCGATGAAGAACATGACCCGTCTTATAAGCAGCAAGAACCCGCCCCGCGATATAACGCCAGGGATGTGGCCATGGTGATGGGACAACTTCATTACGCGAAAGTATTATTGGGCTCGGCTACGCCCTCTATAGAAACGTTTTATCATGCCCAACAAGGGAAATATGGTTTTGTCTCGCTTGATAAACGCTTTGGAGAAGCACAGCTTCCCACGGTAGTGCTTGCCGATCTTGGGCAGGAACGAAAACAAAAAACAAATAAAGGAGAATTTTCAAGCCTGCTGCTTAAAAAAATTGACGATGCCCTTGCGAAAAAAGAGCAGGTTATTATTTTTCAAAATCGAAGAGGTTATTCACCCATGGTAAGCTGTGAAGATTGCGGGTGGATTCCAAAATGTGTTAACTGCGCAGTAAGCCTTACTTATCACCAATACAAGCACGCACTTGTCTGTCACTATTGCGGATACAAGGAACCGCTTCCCAACCATTGCCCTACCTGTACATCAACACGCATTAAAACGATGGGATATGGCACTGAGAAATTAGAAGAAGAACTTAGCCTTTATTTTCCCTCGGCCAAAGTACAACGAATGGATTTGGACACCACACGATCAAAGACCGGATATGAAACCATTATCGATCAGTTTGAACGTCAGGAAACAAACATTCTGGTCGGAACCCAAATGGTCACGAAAGGATTGGATTTTGATCACGTGAGTTTGGTTGGCATTTTCAATGCAGACCGCATGATACACTTTCCTGATTTTCGATCTTATGAACGCGCCTATCAACTTATCACGCAGGTTAGCGGTCGTGCCGGACGAAGGGACAAACCAGGTACAGTCGTTATTCAAACTTCTAATACAGAACATCCACTACTCCTAACGATCCTTAAGCATGACTATGAAAATTTTTATACTACACAGCTCGAGGACCGATATCAACACGATTATCCTCCATTCGCCCGCTTGATTGAAATTACTGTAAAACATACCGACAAAAAAATCTGCAGATTGACAGCTGACACATTGACGAACCAATTGCGAGAAACTTTAGAAGGTGTAAAAATTTTTGGTCCGGGTGAACCGATGATCTCTAAAATCAGAAATCAATTTTTGTTAAGCATACTAATTAAGATACCGAGAGGAAAGTCAGATCTCATCAAACTTAAGTTTCATATTGTCACTGTGAGTCAGAATCTGTTAAAAATAAAGGAGCACCGAAACTCCAGAATTATACTCGACGTTGATCCCATCTGAAAATTGGGGAAAAATTCCACAGTAATTTTTTTTTTTACCGAGATAATCTCTTCAGGTTTGCATCCGAATTGCCGAAGAGCATTCGGTTCATGTTTTATGATAAAATTTTTTCATGACAAAATTACGATTGACATTGATAGTGATGAGTTTTTGGGGATTTGCGCAGGCTCAGTCATTTAAAGTTACTACTGGCTATGGATTTCCATGGATGACACAACAAATCGGAACCAACACGTTAACAACCTCAACAACAACGTTAGACGCTAACACAAATTCGGAAATTAACCGCGTAACATATACAAGCCAGAATGTTAAGGGTTCGTACGGCGGTGGTTGGAATATCGGTGGTTCATATGTTCACGAATTTTCAAAATATCTTAATCTAGAGCTTGGTCTTAATTATTCCCTCGGAAAGACATACACAACAGAATCTATTTACACGGATGTAAATCAAAGTGTAATGGAGAGTTTTTCTTCCGAATCAGAAACATCTAAAAGCAGATCGTTTTTATTTACGCCAACGTTGAAGTTTATGATTTATGATCGTCGACGCCGCGTAACACCGTATGTCTTTGCAGGTCCAGTGTTGAGCAAAGTTAATTTCACTCAGGAATTAAAAAAGTATTCAGAGGAAAACGGCGCCGTTGAAGCCGAATCCCGAAGTACAAAGTTCAAAGGCGGTATCGGTTTTGGCATTCGCGCGGGTGGTGGATTATATGTGCCGTTAAATAAAAAATTCAGCTTCTTCTCCGAAGTTGTTTTCACGGGGATGAATTACTATCCTAAAGAAAGCGAGATTACGAGATACACAATCAATGGTGAAGATAACTTAGGTTCCTTGACGCCGAATGTTCGCAATACAACTTATGTCAACAAGGTAACGACTGATAGTCAGCATACACCCGACGAACTGAATTCTCCTGGCAAAAGTCTTCGGTTCCCCGTAGCCATGAGTTCTATGAGTATTAACGTCGGAATTTTGGTAAAACCGAGATAAGGAAACCTAGCCTAAGATCTCCCAATCTTCGTTTAGTATCGGAATGGCTTGATGTCCTGTGAGATCAAACTGACAAGGCACGACGGAAATGTAATTATTCGCGATCGCCCATTCGTCGTTATCCTCCCCTTTGTCGAAGTTTACGAAATTCCCTATCATCCAAAAATAGCGACGGCCGTTCGGATCATATCTCATGTCAAAATCTTCAACCCATTTGGCGTTTGCCTGACGACAAACCCGGATGCCTTTAATCGGCTCATCTCGCCTGGGTGGAAAATTTACGTTTAAGGCGATTCCTTTCGGCAAACCCTTTTCTAGAACCTGCTTGGTGATTTTTATCAGGTAGGATTCAATGTGCGTGAAGTCTGCATCGTATGAGAAATCACAAAGTGAAAATCCAATTGCTGGGGTGCCTTCGATGGCACCTTCGATAGCAGCAGACATCGTGCCTGAATACAAAACGCTGATGGAAGTATTGCTGCCGTGATTCACGCCGCTGACAATAACATCTGGCTGACGGCCATCCTTAAAAACAAAATGCCGGGCAATCTTCACGCAATCGGCAGGCGTTCCCGAACACTCAAAGGCTTTAACGCCTTCAAAAATAAAGTTCTCCTCCAAACGCAACGTCTCGCCTACTGTAATAGCATGGCCCATCCCTGATTGCGGACCATCAGGCGCTACAACTACAACATCTCCAAGTTGCTTCATGGCATTTACAAGTGTTAAGATCCCTTTTGATGTAATTCCGTCATCGTTGGAAACGAGAATAAGTGGCTTCATTTAAGATTTTAGATTGTAGATTTACGATTTTAGATTGGGATCACAAGATAGTGTCTGCAAAAAATAAAACTTGTCAGTTTTCAACGCTATATAATACATTTCACGCAAAGGACGCAAAATTTGCAGAGGTTAGTTTCAGAGATTTCGACCTTTGTGAGAACTTTGTGTCTTGGTGACTTCGTGGCAACAGATTTTAGATTTTAGATTGACGATTTTAGATTGGGTATCACAAAATAGCGTCTGCAAAAAATAAA
>DASQTN010000787.1:0-5443 GCA_035641895.1 Chryseolinea sp.
CGGGGATTGGTACCATCAGGATCAGCAACTTGCATAGGGCCCACGTTATTAAAGGCGTTTTGATAGTTCGCGAAGATTGAGACCTTATCGAGCACAGCTTGATACACTACGCCGAATTTCGGCGATAAGGCAAACTGATCGAAATCATCTTCCGGATCACTTTTCTCAGCCTTGGAATCAAAATAGTCTGCGCGCAAACTTGCAAGAACCGTAAGTTTCGGTGTTATGTTAAGAACGTCCGAGAAGTACACACTATAAGCACTATTAGTCGATTGGCTGTTGCTCGGAACGGTTGTTGCTAAAAGATTGTCAATTGAAGCTCTCGAAAGAAAGACAGGATCAAGCTCGTCGCCTGTATACGGATCGACAAAGTTTACATCGCCCTGTGGCGTTACATTTCGGATAAACACGTACCCTAGCCCGTTGTTTACAACCTCCTGATTCCAATAGTCAAAGCCGACGAGCAAGCGATTGTGTAAATTTCCAATGTTAAAATCTCCATTAAAGTTTTGTTGAATGTCAGTCGTCACCCTTGACTCCTTTACATAGGTAAAATACTGCCCGAAGTCATTATCACCTTCTACATCCGGCCAGATATAGGAATAATAGCCGTCGGACCCTGAGGTCGCTCTGGAAATAACGGTTTGTGAGGTCCATTGGTCAGACAACTTATAGATCATTTGCGCCTGCAAATTTGTTCTCGGATTTTTTATCGCTAGATCATTGCTGGTAAAAGAAAGGTTGTTATTTAAATTCAGTTCCTCTACGGTTTTAAAAGTTAAAGGATCAGCTCGGTTTGTGTTGAAAAATACTGGCGCCACTGCACGCTCTTCCTCCAGAATTTCAGTTACGATAAGAAACTTGAGTCTTTCATTTACCTCATACGCAAGCGAAGGAGCCAGGAAAATTGCTTTCTTAAAACCAGCATCCTGGAAACTTCCTTCAGTATGGTATGCTGCATTTACACGCAATGCAATCCTTTCGCTTTTGCTGACTGGAGCATTAACATCTGCTGTGAAACGACTTAAGCCAAAGCTGCCGATGTTATAGGCGATTTCGCCGCCAGTGGTAAAGTACGGCTTCTTGGTGATGGTGTTAATTATTCCGCCATAACTTGAATACGAGGTTGCATTGGCGCCAAACAATGTTGCCGATGGGCCTTTCAATACCTGAATTTCTTCGACATTAGCTACATCGAGATTTCCATTAGTTATTCCAGGAAGGCCGTTAACTAAGGCGGGCTGCCCCTCCAATCCTCTCAACGCAAAATATGACGCTCCATCACCATCCCTACCGGTGGACTCCCAGGTTCTAAAAACGCCCGGTATATTTCGGAATGCGTCGTCATAGTTTGTGATAGCTTGTTGTTGGAGCAACACAGCCGATACGGTATTATACACCTGCGGATTCTCTAATTTTTTCATGGGCATCTTAGAGACATAAATGTCCTCCTTATTAAGGTTTGCGTTCGCTGAAATTCGTACTTCTTCCAGCTGCGTCGTATTTTCACTTAATACAAAATCTACAATCGTCGTTTGCCCCGCAGCGACATCCACCTGTTGTCGCCGATTTTCCAGTCCGACAAAGGAAGCGATCAATACATAATTTCCAGCAGTAACATTTTTGATCTCATAATTTCCGTTTCTGCCTGCGACGGCGCCCTTGGAAGTACCTTCAATACTGACATTTACGAACTCAGCAGGACTGCCATCTGATGTTTTTATCGTGCCCCTGATGGAGCCGGTTGTTTGCGCCCATGTGGTTTGATGGCCAATCGCGAATAAAAAAAGAAAGTAAATGTATTTCATATTTCAAGCATGTTAGGATTATCCTACAACGCGGGCAAATATGATTAAAGGAGTGGAAAGGCGTTCAACTCGATATAGAAAATTCCTAAATATACCTTGTAGAGGTGAGGTGACTTAACCTATGGAAGGTAGACATGGCCTACATGTTCTCTAAATTTCCAATTCTCTTTTTCTTGAGCTTCTTAAAAAACGAAGGGGACAACCCAGTAACCTTTTTAAATTGATTGGATAGATGGGCTACACTGCTGTAATGTAGTTTGTAGGCAATTTCGGTCAGGTTTAGTTCATCGTACAGCAACAATTCTTTAACGCGTTCAATTTTGTTAAGAATAATGAACTGCTGTATGGTAGTGCCCTTGACTTCTGAAAATATGTTGGACAAGTATGTATAATCATACTGTAGTTTATTACTGATGTATTCCGAATAATTAAGAGTAGGTAGCTGGTCGGAGTAATGAACCATCTCAATGATCAGATTTTTTATTCTCTCGATTAGAATACTTTTTTTATCATCCAGCAATTCCAATCCCGACTTTAGAAGGTTTTCTCTCAGCAAAGCGCGTTGCTCCTCGTTAATATCATGGGGAGTCTCAACCATGCCCAAATCGATAGCTGTATATTGCAGGCCAACTTTTTTTAGCTCTTCAATTACCATCATCTTGCAGCGATGGCTAACCATGTATTTGATATACAGTTTCAAATCAGTGAATAATGCAACATATTTAAAATGTTATGTAATACCGTTCAGGCAGGCTAACCGTATGTTTGCAGATAAAGATCATCGCTTTTTGAAATTCATACCTTTTCCTTCCCGTTTCGTTTCAAATTAAGGTTTTCTCATTTTTATACGCTTTTAAAGCGCTATTCAGCAAACAATTTTAATCTCAAAAACATGTCCGAAAAAAACATCATTTTAAATGACTGGAGCAATAGACAAAGCGTTATGACTCCTCTCCGAAAAGAAAGTGCAAACCCAATAGCCCGGTTTTTTGATCGTCAATTAGAACTTATTTCCCGCTTTCTCAACAAGGTATTAACCCCTTAAAACGTCCGCGCATTAAGAAATGACAATTACCCTTATTTATTCATAAAGTAACAATAAATAAATGACGACGACGAATGTAAAAAGCGTACAGGCGAGGTGGCAGGCCCAAAAAGCCAAATTAAAATTATCGTTTCCCAAATTGACAGACGATGATTTGAATTTCGACGAAACTCATAAAGTAGAAATGCTCAAGCATCTTGAGCCTAAACTTGCTATGACCGCTGCGGAACTCATCGTCATTATGGAGACGCTCTAAAAGTCTAATGGCGCAAAAGATGCGATTCAGGTACCGTTGCACGGAAACCTAATGATAACGACATGGATATCAATAATCCAATATATGCGTGATAGAAATCAAATGGATAACCTTTATAAGGAGGGCACCATTATAACAGCGAAAGAAAATCCCGAATTAAAACTGATCATTACAAAATATTGTCAGCGGATATACCATTGTCGCGCTGTCGGAGATCCGGAGGGAAAAGCGTTTGCGTACTTTGAAAGAAATCTTATTGCTCCCGTTTCAGATAAAATGTGGGTGAATGTTGAAGGCAAATGATAATTAGACAAATGACACGCCTTAAGATACTCGTAGCGCAAATTATACAACTGATAGCCCCTGGCTTGAGCGTAAAATTCGTCCGGGTACCATTACGCATCTATGGTGTAAATCATTATAAAATTCGCGATGGATTTTAACCTGCCAGAATAATTTATATACGATCGTATAGTTGCGAAAGGGCTTATATTTTGCAGCCCTTTATCCTTCTGAAGAAAATTCCAACAGATCCCCCGGCTGACAATCAAGAGCCTTGCATATTGCCTCGAGGGTACTGAATCGCACGGCCTTCGCCTTTCCCGTCTTTAATATCGAAAGGTTGGCTAATGTAATGTCAACTTTTCCGGCAAGCTCACTCAATGATATTTTCCGCCGGGCCATCATTACATCAAGATTTACAACGATCGGCATGGCTAAACGGTTAATTCGTTTTCTTCCTTAATTTCAATGCCCCTCTTAAAAACTTGCGAAATAATATAAACGATTCCGGCGAAAAAGAGATATTCATTTACAGCAGGGAACCGATCCAGGTGTATTCCACTGTTCTTCGAGATCCAGGCAATTGATTGTTGCGCTATCAGACTAACGATCCAGATGCCTAACAACTGAATTCCAATCTCTTCCAACGTCCTGGCTACACCCTTTGAAAATGGATCCTGAAGATTAAGCTTTGTGAGCAGCCGGGCAACGCGATACCACACATAACCATGCATCGCCGAAAGAGCAATTAAAAAAGACATGATGTAGATAAAATATTGCCGGCCATACATGTATATGTCGTATAGATAGAAAGATGTGCCATGAAGATTTTTTGCGGCTTCAGGATTAAAAAGACTAACGACAAATGAAATTGTCTGGCTGCCAAATTGGACCACATACCCAATCATAGCTATCCATGCTAAAACCTTCAAAACCATTAAAACTTTTTCAGTCTTCGTCTTCATGGGTATTTGATAAATATTTATTAATTATCGGATATAATTTATTGATAAACAATAAAATTTGCGCTTTATTTGGACAGATGCGCTTTTATGTTGGCCCTGGATGTTATAAGAGATTGCTGGAATTGACTTTGTCGCCATCACAGTTGTTCGAAATCCATCTGGCGATGCTATTTGATCCTTGGCTTTTAACATTTTCCGGAATAGTTGAATGGAACTTAATTGCACCTTAACCGTTAGCAATTTTATTGTACTGCAACGAGTTAGTAGCAACCGTTTAATTGATTTCGACGTAAATTCGTCTTTTGTCGAACTGTGCTATCCCGACATTTTGAAAAGGAAGGAGTTTGACTTGAAGTAATATGAGAACCTCAATAACCATCCATCCAAAGTTCAATTTTCTAAAGGAATACATTGAAGCAATTCCGTTAACGTTTGAATCGCTGCCCAATGTATTGTATCGCGACAGAAATGTGATAAAGTCGGATGAAATTTCTGATGTAAAACTGGTTATCAAATCTTACGGCCGTGTCTACCTCACGAATCAAATTCGTTATTCTTTCTTCTACCCTTCAAAAGCTGAAAGAGCATACCGAAACGGCCTTCGGTTGCTTGAAGAGGGATTTCTCACTCCTGAACCAGTCGCTTTTATAGAACGCTTTAAGGGCGGCCTACTCACACAAAGCTATTTCATAAGCCTCCATAGCGACTTTAAGCCGCTGGCAACTATACTATCGCCCGACGCCGAGGAGGTATTAATAACAGACTTAGTGAGATTTGCCCACCGTTTACATGAACGCGGCATTTACCACCTGGATTTCTCCAACGGCAATATTTTGTGTAAAAAGGAAAACGATCGGTTTCAGTTTGCCCTGGTCGATAACAACAGAATGAGGTTTAAAAAATTTGATTACACCAAAGGTTTGCAGACTTTTAAGCGATTAGGTTTAACAGATTCGCAGCTTACTCAGATAGCTAAAGAGTACGCAACGCTCTCGAAGGAAAATGAAGTTAAAACAATTGAAAAGATCTTCAGCATTGTACGAAGGCATCAACAACGTAACCGCCTGAAAAAGGCGGCAAAAAAGAT
>DASQTN010000788.1:0-3313 GCA_035641895.1 Chryseolinea sp.
GTGTTATTGCCCACAGTTAGATAAAGGTTCCCGCTTTCGTCCCATGTCATTCCCCCTCCCGTGTGATTAGTGTTTTCGCGATCGACCGGTATTTTCAGTAAAACTTTTTCCGAGCCATCGACGAGGCTATCAGCTGCTAGCTCATATCGCGCCAACTTAAAGGCCCTTTCGTTAGCTGGAGCATAATGAAGATAGATCCAATGGTTGGTTTTAAAGTTTGGATCCAGGGTCAATCCGATAAGGCCCTGTTCATTGCCGGTAAAAACGTCAATCGTTGTAATCAACGTGACAGTTTTGGTTTTGAGATCAAACCGCTTAAGTGCACCCTTTCGTTCTATGATGAAGACAGAATTCTCGTCGGCGACTTCAAACATCATCGGTTCATCCAGTGCGCCTTCAGGGGTAAGTATGACTGGCGTAAATCTATTGTCTTCTGGCTTTGCGCCCGAATCTTCCTGCGTTACCTCCTCTCGGGGGGGCGAACACGAAACTGTCATAATCAAAATCAATAGCGAAATACATCTATTTATGGCAGCAGGACAATTCATCTTTAGGAAAGAGTTTTGTAAAAAGATTTCGAATTTAGCTATTTTCTTATCTTCCCTGAGAGACCTGATATTAAACTGAAACCTACCGGCCGTGTTTTCTCAATATTGTAAAGGTCCGATCAAGGAATTGTTTCCTCACCTATGTATTTGTTTACACATAGGGTTGGTTTACCTACGCTCATTCCTCACTTCCAATCAACCTTTACTCTTTTTGAAGCGTGGCACATTTATTTCTTAAAGAAATTTGACAAATCATGTCGACCGTTCGACGCAGCATAATTAATTATTTCACCTATTTATGAGAACAACACTTTTACTCGCATCCATTGTGATTGCTTTAACGTCTTGTGGGAAAAAAATTTCATTCCTCCCGTCCACAGTCATTCCTACGGCAAAGGGGTATGTAAAAATAAAAGGCGACAAAAATGATAACTACGCCGTTAAACTTGAGGTAAGGGACATAGTAAGGTCCAAAGACCTCCAGCCTGGAAAAAAAACTTACGTTGTTTGGGTAGAAACCAATGAAAACCGGGCACATCACCTTGGCAAACTGGAAAGTTCAAAAGGCATTTTCTCAAAGACTCGGAAAGCTAAACTGACATCCGTGACGGCAGCGAGACCTGTCCGCGTCTATATTACAGCTGAAGAAAATAGCACGCCCGAATTTCCATCTGAAATCGTTCTTACGACCGAACTTTTTAAGATGAGGTAACCTCCGTCTGATTCGGTAACATATGTTCAAAGAAGGCCGTAATCTGCGGCTTATGTGCGTTTAGTCCCCCTCTTTTATTTAGTGCAGGCTACAATGCCCACCACGAACCACTCGCGATAGCCATCTGGAATGTCTCCTTCGAGATCGTAGTGACGCAGCATTATAAGCTAAGCAAGTGTTATGTTTAACAAAACTTAATATCCTATCGCGACAATTTGAAATTCACCAGATCGATAAGCAATAGAGATTATCGCATGACTAATCTTATCTTAAGTATTCTCTTCATACAACCAAGGGAATCGGACCTAACTAAAAAGATCGTACAATGAATTGTCACCGGATTTGCCTACTTTGGTTTTAATGAAGGCAAGTCGCGGGAGAGCATTAATTTTAATTCCTTTTGCCGTTGCCTGAACGTTGTTACGTAAACTGAAATCCTCCTTACAAACCAAACCAACCAACCATGTCACCTACCGGTATTCTTACGCCTACTGGAAACGAAAACCGTATAAGTTCATTAGACATCATACGAGGCGTTTCCCTCTGCGGCATTTTGCTCATGAACATAACCGGATTCGGCTTACCCCACGCCTACCTTGATCCGACCGTTTCCGGTGGAGCAACCGGACATAATTTAACGGTTTGGTGGACGAACTCCATGTTCTTTGAAGGAACCATGCGCGGCATGTTTACCATACTATTTGGCGCAGGTATTATCTTATTTACAGGTCGTTCGACCGGCAGCATCAATGGTGTCTCGGTAACCGATGCATATTTCCGCAGAATCCTCTGGCTATTGTTGTTCGGCATCATCCATTGCTATCTCTTGCTGTGGGATGGCGAGATCTTATACACTTATGCGATCGTCGCGATGTTTGCTTTCAGCTTCCGCCATTGGAAGCCAGGCCAACTTGTGATCGGCTGTCTCGTGCTGCTGTTTTTTGCCTCCGCGTGGAATTTTAAGGACTACATGCACGAAAAAAATACTTTTGAACTAGCTACAGCAGCAAAACAGAAGAAGGACAAAGGAAATGCGCTGACGAAGAAAGAGGAAAGTGCAATAATGGACTGGCAATCTATCTACCACGAAAAGAAACCTTCACAGGAAAAGCTCAATAGTGAAATTGAAGCGTTCCATCAGGATTACTTCAGCATTGTCGTGCATAAAGGTCCAACAAACCAATACATGCAAACCACGTTCTTTTACCGAATCGCCTTCTTTGAAACGTTCGCGCTGATGCTGCTCGGAATGGCGTTGCTGAAGAACGGTATACTTAAAGCGGAAAAATCAAATCGATATTACATGCTGCTGGCGGTGGTCGGCTATTCAGTGGGTTTAGCCGTCAATTACTGGGAAACGTCGTATGTGATTGACAGGCAGTTCGACATTATTGCAATGGATCTTACCGATATCACGTATCACGTCGGACGCGTATCCACTACGTTGGCGCATATTGCCATGATCATGCTCTTCATCAAATCGGAGATCTTGATATTCCTTCAGCGCGCGCTCGGCGCCGTCGGACAAATGGCGTTCACCAACTATATTATGCAGACGCTGATCTGCAATACTATTTTCCTGGGTTTTGGATTTTCCTTGTATGGAATGTTGGAGCGACATGAACTGTATTACGTGGTGGTATCCGTGTGGATCTTTCAGCTGATTGTGAGTCCCATCTGGCTTCATTACTTCCGATTCGGGCCGCTCGAATGGGTATGGAGATCGTTGACCTACTGGCAAAGGCAGCCGTTCAAACGAGAGAATACACGGACTACCATTCAAATGGCGAGAAGCGGAGTGCAGGCATAGCCATCCTGGAGAACGAAACTTAGAAAACACTGAACGTCCAAATCCAACTACCCCTGGCCGCTATCGTTCAGGAAAAATAGCGTTTTGAATGTATTTACGGGTAAAACAGATGGTTCGAGATTACTAAAATTGTGAACGCCATGAGAATGTCACAAGCACTTTGCGGAGTAATAATAATAATAGTTAATGTTTCTGGTTTTACCGAAAAGGTATAACAGGAACTTTACTGTTCAACCCGGTCGT
>DASQTN010000789.1:0-9128 GCA_035641895.1 Chryseolinea sp.
CTTTGTTCTAAGTGTGATTGTTAACTTGTTTTTTATCGGAATTGTATATCTCCTTAATAACCGGATCTCCGGAATAACGGAAATTGAAAAAATTACTAACGTTCCTGTTCTTGGTGTGGTGCCGTCAACGCGATATTCCACAAATGTGGGACTACACGTACTCGATCACCCTAAGTCAATGGTCAGTGAATCAATTAAAACACTTCGCACAAACCTTGATTTCTTTAAGATAAATTCTCCTCAAAAAATTATTGCAGTTTCCTCAACGGTATCGGGAGAAGGTAAGTCGTTCATTGCAATGAACCTCGGCGCCGTAATGGCCATTTCTAATAAACGGGTTATTTTACTCGACCTGGACATGCGAAAGCCGAAGGTAAATCTTCCTACGGAAGTTGGCGATAAATCGAAGGGTGTAAGCACTGTATTGATCGGCAAGGATTCATGGAAGGATTGTTTAGCGAGAACTGGATTGAACAATTTTGATTATATACCTTCTGGACCTCATCCTCCCAATCCATCAGAACTGCTGTTAAATGGCGAGTTCACCGGTCTTCTCGATGATCTCAAAAGCAGCTATGATTATATTATTCTTGACACGCCGCCGGTGGGCCTCGTAACGGATGGTATAATGGCAATGAAGCATGCCGATATTTCAATATATATCTTTAGAGCAGATTATTCTAAAAAGACATTTGTTTATAATTTGCAACGCATTATGAACATAAATAAGTTTTCCAACATTACCACAGTGTTAAATGCGCTACCATCGAGAGGAGAACAGCGGTACGGATATGGTTATTATGAAGATCCGGAGAACAAAAACTGGTTTCAAAAGTTTATCAAAGTATAGTGTTTAATTGGTCGAAAAAAGAAACAAAATCTGTTAACGCATTAAATGTTGACATTCACTCCCATCTACTTCCGGGGTTAGACGATGGTGTGCAAACGTATGAGGAAGCAGAAGACATTATCCTTCATTTTCAAAAAATTGGATACAGAAAACTCATCACCTCGCCGCACGTAATGAGCGACACATACAGGAACACTACAGAAAGAATTCTGGCGCGGTTGGCAAAACTTCAAACCTATCTAAAAAACCAGCATGTGGACGTTGAGATTCAGGCAGCAGCGGAATACTACCTCGACGAAAACGTTTTCAGCATGGTCGAGGAGAATGAGCGTATGCTAACGTTCGGCAAAAACTATCTGCTGTTTGAAACGAATTTTTTAAATGAGCCTTTCAACTTAAGAGACTTTATTTTTCTAGCAACAACTAAGGGCTATAAGCCGATATTGGCTCACCCCGAGCGATATGCCTATATACAGGGTAATGTCGATAAAGCAAAGGATCTGCTCGACCGTGGGGTGCTGTTTCAAATCAACATCAGCTCAATCACCGGGCACTATTCCAAGATTGTTCAAACTACCGTCCAAAAATTGATTGACAAAGGCTGGGTGCATCTACTGGGTAGTGACTGTCATCATTACCAGCACGTTAAACTGGTAGAAGAAGCCCAACAGATGAAATATTTTCAAAAGGCGCTTGACCTTCCGCTTCTTAACAATTCCCTTTGACATTTTCGAATTTAGCGCGTACGTTTCAGGAAAAATAGAACCAGAAACATATGATAGCAGTTACAGGCGCCAATGGTCTTCTGGGAAGTTTTATAGTTCGCAAGCTCATTCAAGAACAGAAATCCTTTGTTGCGATCAAACGTGCTGGAAGTGATACATCGTTGCTTCAAGACGTTGCAGACAAAATCCAGTGGCGTACTGCCGATGTCTTAAATCCGTTGATGCTAAGCGACGCGTTAGAAGGTTGCACGCAAGTCATCCACTCAGCAGCCGTTGTGTCATTTAATCCGTGGCAGGCTGATAATGTTTTGGAGATCAATTCTATCGGCACCAGGAACATTGTGAATGCTTGCTTTCACCAAAATATAAAGCGATTGGTACACATCAGTTCAGTTGCAGCGCTGGGTAGGCAAAAAGAACAGACCATAATTCGAGAAGATAACAAATGGGTTGAAAATCCCCTGAATAGTGTATATGCCGATTCAAAGTATAAGGCTGAGTTGGAAGTGTTTCGAGGTCAGGAAGAAGGATTAAACACAGTTATTTTAAACCCTTCCGTAATTCTGGCGCCTGCGGACTGGAACCGAAGTAGCGCTAAACTTTTTAGATATGTGTGGCATCAAAGACCTTTTTACATCGATGCATCTTTGAATTATGTGGATGTGAGGGATGTGGCGTCGTGTGCATACAAATTACTTCAAAGCAACTTTGAGGCTGAACGATTTATCGTTAGCGCGGGCAACATTTCATTCAAAAACTTTTTTGAAAAAACCGCAAACAAATTCGATGTAAAACCACCCTCGGTCAGACTCTCTAAAAGCATTGTAAAAAGTGTTGCACGCTTTGAAAGGATCAGGACTTGGTTTACGCGATCTGAGCCATTAATTACGCGGGAAACGGCCCAATTAGTGGGAGCACAATTTCTATATGATAATAAAAAAATTAAAAATAACCTAAATTTTGAATTTCAAACGCTTGATAATACGTTGGAATGGTGTTGTGACTACTATAATAGAAAATTCAACTCTAAAAAATAGTCTGAAAGATTTAGCTTTACCGCAGATTTACCTATTTTAGGAAAACGTTTTAGTCCATGTCGAAAGAATATCGCAAAAGAGAGGAAGGCAACGAGCTGATTAAAAGATTTGAAGATCATCTCAGAAAAAAGAAAGCTGAATTTTTTGATTTGGATGCTTACGAGCAAATCATCGAACACTACATGTTTCGAGGTAAGCATAACAAAGCACTTCAAGCTGTAAATCTTGCCATAACACAATATCCGTTTTCAATAGAACTTATTACCATTAAAGCACAAATACTGTCCAACCTTGAAGAGTACAGTCAAGCTCTTGAATTGCTGGATCAGGCTCATGCGCTTCAACCGAATGATCCTGAAATTTTTCTGACGAAAGGATCTATTCTTTCATTGCAGGGAAAGCATGCTGATGCAATTGAAAATTTTGAAAAAGCATTACTTCTCGCTGATGACAAAGATGAAGTGTACTACAGTATCGGGCTTGCTTATCAGAGCATGGAAGACTATCAAAATGCAATTGATGCCTACAAACAATCTATTGAGCTAAATATTAATCATGATGGTTCCTTATATGAGCTAGCATTTTGTCTTGATCTAACCGGACAGTTAGAGAGTAGTATTGAGTATTATCAAAAGTTTATCGATGAAGATCCTTACTCGACCGCGGCTTGGTACAATTTGGGAATTGTCTATAACAAACTTGAAAAATATCAGGAGGCGCTGCAAGCATATGATTATGCGATCACAATAGACGACTCATTTGCGTCGGCACATTTCAATACAGGTAATACCTATATGAACATGGGCGAGTATACAAAGGCGTTGGATGCATTTCGAAAGACAGTTGAAATCGAAGGTCCAAGTCCCGAAGTATATTGCTGCCTTGGTGCTGCCTACGAGAGCCTGGAGCAGTACGAGCTCGGTTTAAAATATTTTCAAAAAGCCACGAAGTTAGATACACTTTATGATGAGGCTTGGTTTGGTGCAGGAGCGTGTCTTGAAAAGCAGGAAAAATGGTATCAGGCATTGCACTTTTATAATAAAGCGCTAAAAATCAACACTGAAAATGCTGAGTATTGGAAGTCCGTTGCCCATGCCGAATTTAAGGTAGGAAACACTATATCGAGCATAGATGCTTATGAAGAAGCCAGTAAACTTGATCCGACAGACAAGGAAATCTGGCTGAATTGGTCATTTATTTTTTACGAACAAGGCGATTATACAAAAGCAATAGATACCTTATCACAGGGATTTGATGAGATTCCAAACGATGCTGAATTTTTCTATCGGATGACGGTTTACTACATTGAAGCAGGTCAGTTTAAAGAGGCCTTTAATTATCTGGAAAATGCTTTAATTTTAGACTTTGATGGTCATAGTGCCTTGTTTGATTTCTTCCCGAAATTGGAAACCCAAAAGGCTCTCTACAAAATCATCGAACAGTTTAGAAAAGAAAATAATTAATGAATTTCGATCTTAATAATCTTCCTGAGCGTACGACTAAGCCCAGACAATATGGCTTTACCATGGCAATGGACAAAGGCTTAAGCATACGAGAGGCTGAAGATTTCGCCAGCACTTCCGTTGACCATGTTGATATTGTAAAATTGGGATGGGCGACTTCCTTCGTCACCCCAAATCTTAAAGACAAACTAAAGGTATACAAAGAGGCAGGCTTACCAGTCTATTTTGGTGGAACGCTGTTTGAAGCCTTTGTCATTCGAAATCAATTCGACGACTATCGTAAACTTCTCGACAAATATGAGATGTCGTTTGCTGAAGTATCGGACGGATCGATGGACATTGATCACGAAAAAAAGTGTGAATACATCACCAAACTTACTGAACAGGTAACTGTGTTGTCTGAAGTCGGTTCGAAAGATGCAGATAAAATCATTCCCCCTTATCAGTGGATAGAGTTGATGCAAAAGGAGTTGGATGCGGGCGCATGGAAAGTTATTGGCGAAGCACGTGAAAGCGGAAATGTCGGACTGTTCCGATCAACGGGTGAAGTTCGTTCTGGTCTGGTGCAGGAGATCTTAACAAAAATTCCATTTGAAAAAATTATTTGGGAAGCGCCACAAAAAGCCCAGCAGGTGTGGTTCGTAAAATTGCTTGGGGCCAATGTAAACTTGGGTAACATCGCACCCGAGGAAGTGATTCCGCTGGAAACAATCCGTCTTGGTTTACGGGGTGATACCTTCCTTCATTTTCTAGGCATCGAAAGAAAAAATACCAACACGGCACCTCCATTTGAGATTGATTAAGCATCGGACAATTTGAGAAAGAGACAAGACTATATTTTCTTGTACGTTAAAGGTATTTGCATGGGAATCGCTGAAGTAATACCAGGAATCTCTGGTAGCACGGCAGCCCTGTTAACAGGAATCTACGAGCGGTTAATTAATTCCCTTAATTCTATCAACAAGGCTTCCGTAAACCTTCTTCTCCAGAAAAAATTTCGTGAGTTCTGGAAGCGAATCAATGGAGATTTTCTTATTACGGTTGTTGCCGGCATTTCAACAACTTTCTTGTTTGGGGCGCGGTTGATCTCCTATGCGCTGAAACATCATCCCGTTCCCATGGGATCATTTTTCTTTAGCCTGATGGTGATGGCCACTCCTCTTGTTATGAGGGAGGAGATAAAAAAGTGGGATACCGGCGCAATCATCTGTTTTGTGGTTGCCCTTTTAATCGCCTATGTCATTACAATTTTACCTCCTGTTCAGGCACCCAGAACGCTTTGGATGATATTCTTTGTAGCAACCGTCGCGGGCGGCGTTGCACTTATTCCCGGCATATCCTTTATCTTTATTTTAATACTTCTCGGGCAGTTTGGATACATTACGTCCCTTTTAGCAGACTTCAACTTGGTAGCCATGTTGATTTTTATCTTTGGCTATGTGTTAGGCCTACTGAGCTTTTCAAGAATTTTAAATCATTTTTTGAACAAGTTTCGAAGACCTACTTTAGCTTTACTGGCCGGAATAATGCTAGGGTCTTTAAACAAAGTGTGGCCTTGGCGAGAAGTGTTGGAGTTTGCCACCAATCGAAAAGGGGAGCAAATTCAGGCATTTGACAGAAGTATTCTACCTTGGGATTATTTCGCCACAACCGGAAAAGATCCTCAGGTTATTCAAGCGATATTAATGATGGCGCTTGGAGTATTTATAGTGATTTTAATTGATAGAATTGCCGCACGGCATAAAACAACTTTCTGAACATGGAAAAAATATTTGGACTAATCGGTGCAACCGTTAGTCATTCATTCTCGAAGTCTTATTTTGATGAGAAATTCTTTCGCGAAGGGCTTCGCGATTATCACTATGAATTATTCCCACTAACAAATATTGCCGACATAGAGCCGCTGTTAAAAGATACGAAGGGACTTACCGGCCTTAATGTTACAATTCCTTACAAAGAACAAGTTCTTAAATACCTCGATGAGGTGGATGGGTTTGCAAAAAAAATAGGAGCTGTCAATGTGATTAAAATCACTGATGGCAAACTAAAAGGATACAACACCGACTCAGAAGCTTTCTACGAAACCATTGAAAAATGGCTACCGAAAGACCGAGAGATGAAAGCTTTGATACTGGGGACTGGAGGATCATCAAAAGCCGTACTTGAAGCGTTGAAGAAATTAAAAATGGAGTTTAACCTCGTTTCCCGCGAACCGAAAAAAGGCGTTATAACGTACGACTATATTGACAAGCATCCCAAAATAATCAGCGAGTCGTTGCTCATTATCAACACAACCCCGCTGGGCATGAGCCCTCACACGGAAACAATGCCATCAATTGATTTTGAACATATTGGACCCGATCATTATGTTTACGATCTGATTTATAATCCTGCGCGAACCATGTTTTTGCAGAAAGCGGAAATGCGGGGGGCCACTATTAAAAACGGACTGGAAATGCTTCACATTCAGGCTGAAAAATCGTGGTTGATCTGGAATAACTGAGTCGTTATCCGTTATTAGTTATTAGATGTATTGACGACCTATTCATTCTATAACACGGCGATTTGTTATGGATTAAATATTTTCATGGTTACTGAAACTATTTAGGGCGTACAACACTTTTGCAGAATGGGACTAAAGTCCCTTGAAGACACCAATCAATTGCCACGGGCTTAAGCCCGTGGCAATTGAGATTATTGGGAAGGGCTTCAGCCCAAGATTTTTTTTTGCAAAGATGTGTACGCCGATTATTTACATTGCCACTCGAATAAATATTTTATTTCTATTTTAGTAAGTTTGGATAATGCTTTATATCCGGCCTTACGCCCAGATTTGAACATAGTAACAACATTGCCCTTCGTAAAGGATAACGATTAACGGATAACCGAATGGATTTCAAACTTACAAGCGCTTACGAACCGACAGGCGACCAGCCAGAGGCAATACGTCAGCTCACAAAGGGCGTAGAGGAAGGAGAGCCACATCAAACGCTGTTGGGCGTAACGGGATCTGGCAAAACTTTTACCATGGCGAACGTAATAGCGCGCACAAACCGGCCAACGCTCGTTCTAAGTCATAACAAAACTTTGGCAGCTCAACTTTATGGTGAGTTCAAGCAGTTTTTTCCTGAGAATGCAGTTGAATATTTTATCTCCTACTACGACTATTATCAGCCGGAAGCATTTATTCCTTCGTCCAATCTTTACATTGAAAAAGATCTTTCTATTAATGAGGAAATCGAAAAACTGCGGCTTAGTGCAACGTCATCGTTACTTACAGGACGTAGGGATGTAATTGTAGTTGCCTCGGTATCGTGCATTTACGGTATTGGCAATCCGGAAGAATTCGGAAAGAATGTGATCAAGCTTAAAGTGGGAGAAGTTGTTGCACGGAATAAATTATTATTTGCTTTAGTGGATATACTTTACAATCGAACTGAACTTGACTTCAAGAGAGGAACATTCCGGGTCAAGGGAGATACGGTTGATATCTTTCTTGCTTATGCTGATTACGCCGTACGTATTTATTTCTGGGGTGATGAGATTGAATCAATTCAGCGAATTGACCCGCTAAGTGGCAAAAAAATTTCGGATGAAAAGGTGGTGACAATATTTCCAGCGAACTTGTTTGTCACTGGAAAGGCAACGCTTCATCAGGCTATCAGGGAAATTCAGGATGATATGGTTGCTCAGGTAGGAATGTTCGAGGCCGAATTGCGGCACCTGGAAGCTAAACGTTTAAAAGAACGAACGGAATTTGACTTGGAAATGATGCGCGAGCTAGGCTATTGTTCGGGTGTTGAAAATTATTCACGTTACTTCGATCGGCGCAAGCCCGGAGAACGGCCGTTTTGCCTCATTGATTATTTTCCGGATGATTTTCTTTTGGTCATCGATGAAAGCCACGTTACTGTTCCTCAGGTACGGGCGATGTGGGGCGGCGATCGCTCACGAAAAGTAAATTTAGTAGACTATGGCTTTCGGTTGCCTTCTGCACTGGACAATCGCCCGCTTACCTTTAATGAATTTGAAGCGCTTCTAAGTCAGGTAATTTATGTAAGCGCAACCCCATCCGAATACGAATTGAGAAAGTCGGAGGGTGTCGTCGTTGAGCAAATTATCAGACCAACGGGACTACTTGACCCTGAGATCGATGTTCGGCCGAGCAAAAATCAAATTGATGATTTGTTGGAAGAAATTGATGAACGTGTAAAAAAACACGAACGCGTTTTGGTGACGACACTAACAAAACGTATGGCCGAGGAACTTACGAAATATATGGACCGCGTCGGAATAAAATGTCGTTATATCCATTCGGAAGTTGCTACACTTGACCGCGTTGAAATTCTGCGAGAATTGAGATTGGGAGTTTTTGATGTGCTCGTTGGCGTAAATCTTCTAAGGGAGGGTCTTGATCTTCCGGAAGTTTCGCTGGTCGCAATTCTGGACGCAGATAAAGAAGGTTTCTTGAGAAATCAACGTTCGCTTGTACAAACTATCGGTCGGGCAGCACGCAATGAGAATGGCAGAGTTATCATGTACGCCGATAGCGTAACCGAATCAATGCAAATGGCAATCGATGAAACAGACCGAAGAAGAAAAATTCAGATGGATTATAACCTTGCTAATAATATTGTTCCTAAAACCATTTTAAGGTCAAAGGATTCTATATTAGGTCAAACGAAGGTTGCAGATTCCAAAAAATCTGTGCGGAACTACTATGTTGAAAGCGATGAAGTAACATTAGCAGCAGACCCTGTAGTGGCTTACCTCTCAAAGGATGAACTGACAAAAATGGCGGATCGTACGCGTAAAGCGATGGAGAAGGCGGCCAAAGAGTTGGAATTTATGGAGGCAGCAAAACTTCGTGATGAATACATGGCGTTACAAAAAATGATTGAATCCCGATAAGCTTATCAAAGGCACAACAAATATTGCTATCGGTAACAAATTCCCTGATAGGCACAAAATTTACACAATTCGACGTCTTCCGTTTGATCGAAAGGGACTTTAGGATCGTACAATTCTTCGAGTAGCGACTTTAAGCGTATAT
>DASQTN010000790.1:0-3315 GCA_035641895.1 Chryseolinea sp.
ATCTCTTCATTAATAAAGAAAGATTTTAAGCAGCCCGAAATCACGAAATATTCGCAAGCGACCTGATCACCCGCGCTAATAACCGCCTGTCCTTTGCGAAAACTCTCTTGTTTGAAATGTAAAAAAAAATAATCAAACTGATCACCCGTTAACGTCACTATTCTGGCTATGTGTTCTTTGAATACCTCTCTGGCTTCCATTGTTAGAGATTTTATCAGGTGATATATAGCCAAAGTTTTTCAATTTAGTAGTTTCATGATTAAACTATTTTAGCATTTGGCATCGAGTATAATTTCGTACTGGGATGGAGTTGATGTCGAATTTTGAATGTGGCAGGGGCCGTAGATGAAGACCATCCCTCAGGTGATAGCGATTGCTTCATTACAAAACCACTTTTCTAATTCTAATCACATGGAAAATCTTTCCAAAGCAAGATTAACTTGGCAAGTCCTAGAGACGCTATTAGTGTAATATGAGTTAGTGTTCGCTTTGTGCCCACATAAAAAGAAATGAAAAGGCAGGCGTTTTGCTTTCTTTCTTATCATGGAGCTAGAGGTTTCATAATTAATTTTACACAACAGACCGCCCTACTCCTAAACGCGTTTAAGCTCGAGAAACCAGAATTTCATTATTTTTATCCATGGTAAAAGAACGTGAACAACTGAATGCCGAATGGGAAAGGTTCAGGCATTTTTTCAAACGTGAAGAAGTTCCGGCCAGAACAATTTTACTGAAGGAAGGCAAGGTTTCCGAACGGATGTTTTACATAGAAAAGGGATGTGTCAGGCTTTCTTTTAATAAGGACGGAAAGGATATAACGTTTCAGTTTTTCTTTGAGGGCGAAGGGGTTTCATCTGCTGAGAGCTTTCGCAATAATGAACCGAGCCTATTTTCGATTGAAACTATAGAACCTTGCACACTCCATACACTGAATAAAAAGGACTATGAAATTATGATAGAGCGTTCGCCGCGCATCAAGCAGGAATTGGAAGAACAGACATTTCAGCGATTGATGTACTACCAAAAAATGTTTCTTTCGCGGATTAAAAATAGCCCAGAAGAAAGGTATAATGAGTTATTGAAGCAAAGTCCTCATATCGTGCAACGGGTGCCCCAACACTATATCGCATCCTTTCTCGGGATTACATCCGTCTCATTAAGCAGAATCAGAAACAGAAAATAGCATTTCTTAACAATTGTTATCGCTTTAAGGAGGCATCTCAAGCCAACTTTGTCATAAACAAAACCAAAAAGTGATGAAACAATTTAAAATTCAAATTTCTGAGCGTGAGATTAACGATCTGAATCAAAGATTAACAAATACCCGTTGGCCCGGTGAAATGATTGACGAGGGATGGAAAAAGGGAGCACCAGCAGATTACCTGGAAAAACTCGTGCACTATTGGCTCCACGAATTTGACTGGAGAAAACAAGAAGCTTTATTAAATCAATATCCGCAGTTCATAACTGAAATTGATGGTCAGAGTATTCACTTCCTTCATATCAGATCCGGCAATCCCAATGCTGTTCCCTTAATGTTAATTCACGGATGGCCCGGCTCCTTCGCAGATTTCGTCAATGTAATTGAACCACTTACTAGTCCGCTGGCTGGCACAGCGAATGGAGCATTTCATTTAGTTATCCCTTCTATTCCAGGGTTTGGTTTTTCAACGCCCGTTAAAGAGAAGGGATGGAATATGTTTCGGATTGCTGCAGCCTTTACCTCATTGATGGAGCAATTAGGATATGCAAAATTCGCTGTGCACGGTGGGGATATGGGCGCAGGGATAACGAGTATCATGCAGGCATTAGCGCCACATAAACTCATAGGAACACATGTGAATACTGATTTCTACTCCGTAGCAGGGCTTGGTATGTTTCCATCGGACAATTCGTTTTTATCAGACGAGGAAAAACCAAGACTGGAACGCATGAAAGAATATAAAAAGAATGGTACGGCCTATCTTGAACTACAATCCACAAGACCACAGACAATTGCATATTCGTTGTCGGACAGCCCGGTGGGACAACTTGCATGGATGGTTGAAAAATATAAAGAATGGACCGATGAAGAAAAAGAATTACCCGAGGACGCAATAGGGATAGATCAAATTTTGACGAATGTTTCTTTGTATTGGTTTAATAAAATTGGTGCTTCCAGCGCTCACGTCCTTTATGAAAATATGAGTATGGCTTTTAACTGGGGAGGTGAAAGTGGTTCACAGGATTCCAGTCAATGGGCGCCACCAAAGGTGCGATCTGCCATGACAGTGTTCGGCAAAAATGAAGATAAGTCTCTCTTTAAAAAACTTCTGTCCCTTACGGGAGAACCAGATCATTATATCTTTCATGAAAAGGGGGGCCATTTTCCGGCCATGGAGGTCCCTGATTTGTTGATAAAGGACCTTAGAGAAGTTTTCGGCCAACATAGCGCTTAGTGTCTAAAGAAAGCTATCATGCCTGCGGGATTTGTTCCTTAAGAAACTTGAACGCTATAGAATTATAATAAAATTGCAGCTACGATATTCCTTGCAAGCGCTTTGCCGCCGAACCAATTGCATTCAGGGTTTTATCTTGTATTGTCGAAGAAGTTATTTGAATACTAATGCCGAACTAAACCCTGCAGTATTAGTGTTCTAACCTCTTACTAGCGCACCATAAATGCCGAAATTATATTTCAACTCCACGCGATATGCAGATTTACCGCTGCACTACGGCCGCGTTCCGCCATGGTTAGCCGAGCGTATGACAAGGTTGGGAGGAACGATCATTGACGCAATTGTATTGGAGTACGGAAAATCCGCCATACTACAGCGGCTCAGCGATCCGTTCTGGTTTCAGGCGTTCGGCGCGGTTTTGGGCATGGACTGGCATTCTTCAGGGATCACAACCTCAGTAATGGGAGCGTTGAAAAAAGCCATCAATCCGCGTTTCAATGAGCTCGGTATTTACATCTGTGGCGGCAAGGGAAGATATTCACGTCAGACGCCCGCTGAGTTGCTGGCCCTGGCCGATCGTACTGGTCTGAATGGAACCGAGCTCGTACGCTCCAGTAAGCTTTCAGCGAAGGTAGACAACACCGCTATCCAGGATGGTTTTCAAATTTACCTGCACACCTTTGTTGTAACGAATACTGGCGAGTGGACGGTGGTGCAGCAAGGGATGAACGATTCCAACGGTATGGCTAGGAGATATCATTGGCATTCTGAAAAAGTAAAATCTTTTGTTGAAAATCCACACACATCTATTTATGGAGTTAATCAAGGTGAGATTTTTAATTTAACGGATCCTCTTGCGCATTCTACAAAGGCCGCT
>DASQTN010000791.1:0-7795 GCA_035641895.1 Chryseolinea sp.
CGACGGATCCAAATTTAAAGTTCCGGATTTCAATTTTGATAGCGTAGCAAATATCAAACTGATCGAGCAGAATCCGAATTATTTAAAGTATGAGAGCCAGGCAGATAAGAACTCCCTTGCAGTCTTCTCTGAAATATATTATCCCAAGGGTTGGATAGCGTTAGTCGATGGAAAAGAAACAGAAATTATTCGCGCGAATTACGTACTCCGTGCCTTGTCAATCCCTGCTGGAAAGCATACCATTGAATTTAAATTTCAACCCAAGGCCTACGTGGTCGGAAACAAAATAACATCCGCTTCTTCGTGGTTGATGCTGATGATTGTCGTCGGATGTATTGGTTGGACTTTGAAAAAGGATTAAACGTGGGATTGGTCGAAATTTAGCGCAGAGTATTCCCATAACGGGCGTATATTTTTAATAATAATAACTTGTAAAAGCACGTTGCTTCAGGAACCAATTTTTGGATCATAGCCTTTTTGTGTTTATCGATCAGCCGCACTCACAGGCGGCCGCACGCACTTCCCTCCCAGCTTTTGGATTAGCAACCTGATTTTGTCTTTGGCCTGGAAAGGGCATGTGTGGACAAAATTCAGTTGGGTTTCCAAAAGCGCAGCCTCGCGGCTGCGGAGCCCCGCAAACTTTGATGACGCACGTTTCTTGCAATAGTCGACGAAAGAGTTCAATATAAATATTATGTTCTTTTTTTCTTGATACAAAAAAGAACCAAAAAAATCAAGAGCCAAATATGCCCGGCCCGAACGTACTGTGTACTCGAGCTAGAAGAGAACTACACGTTCGGTACGGGCGGGCTTCAGCCCACCTGCCGGGCCGCCCCCGCATTTGGCTCGGGCCGACGCGCCGGCACAGAATTAAGGTTGCGAGATGAAAAAGTCCGTTTGCGAGACCAAGGAACAATCAAGTCTGTATGGGCAACGTATCCCTTTAGTTGTATAGAAGGAATTAGGACGTTTTTTATTGAGATGCTCGGAGGTCGAAGGATCTTACTCTGCGTTCTCATGCATGAAGCTCGGTATTGACTCAGCGATAAAAATTCGCTTGGCCAGCCTTATAAAATTAAGCGCAGGGGCGTTAATATTTCAATAAGCACCCTTAACCTTCATCTTCAGCGTAAAAACAGATTTACTCGCTGTGACAAAAAGAGTTTTACGGTCTTTTCCTCCAAAGCATACATTGGCAGTCCAGGGTGCATCAATAGCAATAGTTTCAATTTTTTCTCCTTTGGAATTGAAAACCGTTACACCTTTTCCGGTAAGGTAAACATTCCCCTTGCTATCGACGGTCATTCCATCGGAGCCCATGTCGGCAAAAAGTTGCCTATCGTTTAGGGTTCCATCGGGTTGAATGTTGAATGAGTACGTTTTCTTTCCGCCAATATCTGCTACATACAACTTTTTCCCGTCTGGAGTGCCGATGATACCATTAGGCTGGACTAAACCGGAAGCCGCGACAGTCAATTTTGTTTTATCCGGCGACAGGTAATAAACGTTTTGTTCTTCGATCTCCTTTTCTGTACGCGTCCAATAATCTCTTTTATAGAATGGGTCCGTGAAATAAATCCCGCCTTGCGGATCAAGCCAAAGGTCGTTAGGGCCATTCAACTTTTTCCCTTCAAAATCTTTTACAAGAACCGTGACGTTTTTGTTTTTGTCAATCATCCATAATTGATTATTTAAATCAGCGCACGAAAACAGATTTCCATTCTTATCGATGAATAATCCGTTTGAACGCCCGGCGCCTTCCATATAAACCGACAAAGTTCCATCAGTCGACCACTTCATAATCCTGTCATTAGGTTGGTCTGTAAAATAAATATTTCCCTCAGGGTCGACCGCCGGGCCCTCCGTGAAAAGAAATTCGGACGAAACCAAAACAGGAGCGCTTCCTTTCGCGATGATGCCCGACTGTGCGACGGACAGAAAATTGCAGATAACCACTAGCGAGAACGTTAACCCAATTTGAACTTTATTCATTGCTGCAAAATTTAATGCTGAATTATTAGCTAATAACTTCAAATGTTGTAAAAAAAACGCACGAATAAAAAAGCGGTTGTTGGCTAAAATTCAATCTCGACATAACCTTGTGATGGAATTTTTTCCTGGCCGTGAAGTAATCCGGGGCGCCAGGTTGGACCATCAGCTAGAAGACGGATAGCCTCTTCATCGCATTCCGGCGAGACACTCTGCAGAATTGCGTAGTTCCACGTAGAGCCGTCAAGCCCCACTGAAAATACTACCTTAACCTTTCCGGGGCGCGATTGAAATGGTGTTCGTTTATTTTGATCGACGTATTTTTTGAAAGCCGGCATTCCAACAACCGGAAAGGGTAGCTCACTGAGATAATCATAAACGTACCTCTTTCCCTTCGAATCTTCCGAGACTCCATGGATCAGTCTGTTATTACGATATTGCTCTTTATAATATGGTTGTCCGTTGGGATGAAATCCGTACCAAAGTCCTTCTTTTTTGCCGTTCTTATACTCGCCCTCCTCTGCCACCGCACCGGATGGGTACCAATTCCGGGCAATTCCGTTTCCATTTTTCACCTGCTGATTCCCTAAAGAATCAAAAACGTTAGCTGTAAAGGTCTCATCGCCATAAAAAACTTCACTTTGAAGTGCTCCATTCCAGTGAAAATTTTCCCATTTTCCAACGGCGTATTCTTTGTCATATCTTCCTGCCGACTGATACGTCCGTCGGTTAGAGTAGTAAATAAAGACGCCGTCCTTCAGATTTTTCTCATATTTGCCCTTCATCTGAATTTGACCATCCTTAAAGAAATCCTTAAGTGGCCCTTGCCATCGACCCAGCGAGTCCTTTTGACCAACCCGAAAAAATTTAGCGGACATCACATCATCCACCTCTTTCCATTGATCGTCGTAATAGACCTTCGCGGGATAAAGCAGCGGAGGGGCGGTCGTAGCCGTGTCCTGCGTCGGAGGTTCTGAATCCTTTATCTTAAAATTCAGGACGTACTGTAGCCTTGGAAGGGAATCGAATGCAGCGTCCAGAATTTCAAGACTATCGAGGTAAATGTATGACTGCCGTTCGATGAGTTTAACTCTGTAGGCAGTTGCTTGTCTCCGTAATTGAACATAGTCTCGCAGTGTGGCAGTATCGCCAGCGAGTTGAGGTGGAACATTCTTAAGGTCGTTCAGCGATGAAGAAATGGAATCCCAAATGGGCAGTAATACCGCTAAACTATCTCGTATTTCACCATCGCTTCTAATGCCAACATAAAAATTGTTGACGCGATCATCGGTCTTCAAGACGCGTTGAAAAATTTCGTAGTAACGTACCTGATCCTTGGGTAAAAGAAGCAACGTACTGGCCAGCAGGAGAAGTAGCAAGGCAAGAAATTTCTCTTGAATAAACCAGCGGAGTTTAAAATGAAATATTCCAAGCAGCAGTCCGCCCAAAAAACCTCCAATATGTCCAGCGATGTCAACATTGACTTTCGTTGCGATAAATGCGTTTATTACCACGAACACAACAAAATTCAAAAAAACGGTCATTAACCTTTTTCGATCGTGGAAATTTCCGATGATTTCTGCACTTAGCTGGTACCCAAATAATCCGAATAAGGCACCGGAAGCCCCTGCACTGGGTATATAAACGAGAAAGAGCAGGCTGGCTAAACCCGCGGCAATACCACAAAAGAAATACAACAATAAAAAACGAGTCGTCCCCATTGCGGGCTCGAGCAACATTCCCAGTGTATATAAAGCATACATATTTACGGCGAGGTGTATAATGCCATAATGCAGAAACATCGAGGTTAAAATTCTCCACGGTTGCGTACCTAATGTGAACGGATTAAAATTTGCTCCGACCCGGAGTATTGCCATTGCATCGGCATCGCTATCGAACATTACAGTCCCTTGTTGCAGTGCCAGTAGTCCAAATACGGAAAGGTTAATGCCAAGAAGGATATAGGTGGAAAGGGGGATTTTTGTCATCTGATCGTGGTTCGTTCGTTGCTTGGCAAAAACCTTTGTGTCGATCTAAATTTATTAATGTTCTATCGAATAACGCATGTGCTGAATGAGAAATGTCAAAAGTACCAACTTTATCAAACTACCTTTGGACGTCGTAATAAAATACATAGCCACAAAGGCGGCACGACATAAGTCTTCACTATTCCTAAAAAATCACACTTTTGCTTTTCCACCGTCGACAAAACTTGAACTCGCCGACGTATTTCTTTATATTTTTACATACAAATAATTACTATGATAAGCTTTTATCCAGGCCCGTCTCGTGTCCATAATGAAATTCCAAAGTTTACAAAGGACGCCTTTGATTTAGGTATCATGAGTATAAATCACCGAAGCGATGAGTTCATGAAGATGTCCGAAAAGACGATCAACCTTTTGAAGGAGAAATTAAATATCCCGAAGAACTACACAGTCTTTTTTACCAGTTCAGCAACAGAATGCTGGGAAATTATAGCTCAATCCTTAGTTAAGGAAAAAAGTTTCCATTTGTACAACGGAGCGTTTGGACAAAAATGGTTTGACTATACAAAGCGACTGCATCCGCTCGCCGTACCGATTCCTTTTGAATTAAATGAAAAACTGAACCCAAAAAAATTAGTCTTCGAACAACGAGAGGGAATTATCTGTATTACACAAAATGAAACTTCAAATGGAACACAGGTTTCCAACGCTATTATTAAAGCCATAAAAAAGACGAATCCTACTTATTTGCTCGCAATAGACGCGACCTCTTCTATGGCTGGTGTGCAACTTGATTTCAAGGCAGCCGATATCTGGTTTGCATCCGTGCAAAAATGTTTTGGTTTGCCAGCGGGCCTTGGGTTGCTGATCTGCTCTCCCCAGGCGCTTGCTCAAGCAGCGACAATCGGCGAAAAAAATCATTATAATAGCCTTGGCTTTATGACCGAAATGATGGCCAAGTGGCAAACTTCCTGCACGCCAAATGTGCTCGGGATCTATTTATTGATGCGATCCCTGGAGAAGAGCAAACCAATTGCGGAGGTTCATTCGGAAATTGTAAAACGTTATGAAAAATGGGTTGACTTTTTTTCGGCGGCATCCGAACTTAAACATCTGGTATTAAAAGAGGATGTCCGGTCTTTTACCGTCATACCAGTGTCAGCTACGCCTACATTAATACAGGACATTAAAACAAAAGCTAAGGAAAAAGGCATTTTGCTGGGTGAGGGTTATGGCACCTGGAAATCATCTTCATTTCGCATCGCTAATTTTCCAGCCCTTCAGAGTGATGAAATCCAATTTTTGAGGAAATTTCTCAAAACCCTTTAAAAGACGGTTTTAAGGGATTTGAACATAACATTCACTGATGTAAGAAAATTATTATGGTGTCCGAAAACATCTTAAAAATAATTTTCATCTTTGTTTCGTCATGGTAAGGGTATCAAAACAAATAATGAGAATAGCACTTCTGTTGATGCTATTTCAGGTTTTTGCCCCCTCCTTTTTTCCTTTGATAGTCCAGCAAACCTCGCATAAGAACGAGGTTAATGTGCATGTTCAGCATAGCTCCATTGTTGCTCCACTTCTATTAAAGGAAAAAGACGAAAAAAGCCATGAGGAACATTTAAACGTCTCTAATCTTGCGGCGATATTGGATCTTACGGTCCACAGCATTAATCTTACCGCCGCCCATACACGAAAGCAAAACTATTTCCATCAAGCTTTAAGGTACAATTTACAGCCTGCCCTTTTTGCGCGTCTTTGCTCATTTTTGATTTGAAATTTTACTAACCGTCTGCTGCTGCGGACGTTCGGCCTGCGCCTCATTCCATTTTCGGAATTAGCGAATGCATTGGCCATCTTCCTACACATTATCGACTATTCCTGAAGGGCACATTCCTTCTGATCACTTGCTCAAGGCAAGAAGAAAAAAAAGAAAATTAATATGAGTACAAAAATAATTGGAGTTCCTGGTGATGGAATCCAACGCTTTACGCAAAACCGGAAACCTGAAAGTGTTTCTTGGTTCTCAGTATTTCTAACATTCAGAATGCTGACAGCTATGAGAACTATTATCATAGCGACGCCGTTACCGCTATACCCATACGCAAGGCATGAAGGCATAGCACCGCTGGAATTTGGAGCGGAGATACCTAACATAATCGAACCTGAAGCTGCTTGATATGAAGCGATTATTGAAATTGAAACCATACATTGGTTCTGAAAAAACACTGGTTATTTCTTCTTCTGCATTTGGGTTTGATAAGTACGCGGAGTTTCAGGATAAAATCTACTTACATCTTGTTCCAGGCAGCAGGTTGCTCCGTTATGATGTTCAGCAACGCGAAATTCTTCAGGATTATGTCGAAGGTAAATCCTGTTCTCAGGTGATTTTTGTTGGATCCAATGACCAAAAATTCATCGACGAGATCGAAACCGGTGATTCGCTATATTCGCTTAAGTCAGCTTTGACATTCAATCTGAAACCGTTCCTCAGAGCACGACATGATAAAGCAATTGATGCAAATATCAAGGTGCAGATGTTAATTGAATTGAATGTTATAAACCAATGCAAGCTTCTTATGGACTATTTTTTCATTAAAGAAAAAGTAGAAAAAAATAAGCTTGAAGTTAGAGGCATTGTCATGGAAACAGAAAGTGAGCACCTTAAATCAATATTTCACAACGGAATTGTGTACAATGACATGCTTACCTTGAATTAAGGGTGGATTTATTCCGATTTTTCTAACATCATTGTAAAATGATTAAGAAAATTATCTCCCTTTTCTGGGTGGTCTTAACACCCTTCTTCCTTTTTGGCCAGTCAGGACTGAGTCCCACGATTGAAGAAATGAAGCTGAAGCTAAATGAAGATGGTAGCCATTACTTAAAATGGACGTTCCTGAATCAGATCTGGCTCCGGTACAACGATAGTAACCCAGGTACCACCGTAATGGGAGAACCCGCCAACCAAACATTTGATATAGGACTGAGACGAACGCGAATTCAATTTTTTGGCCAGCTAACCGACCACGTGTTCTTTTACACACAATTCGGTCAAAATAACTTTAACTATTTGGCTGGACAAAATTCCAACAATAACGGCAACAGAAAATTTCAAGCTTTTTTTCACGATGCCTTAGGAGAATACAAAGTGTGGAAGGCAAATGACAAATTGAAGCTCGGTGGAGGTTTGACTATAGCCAACGGGCTATCGAGATTTAGTCAGCCTAGTGTGGGCACCATCATGACCATGGACGTACCGGTATTTGCGCAGGCGACGGTCGATCAAACCGATGAATTCTCGCGCAAGCTTAGCATTTATGCCCGAGGACAACTCGGCAAATTTGATTACCGAATCATTTTAAGTGACCCGTTTCCCGTGACCAGCAACGGCTCCCCCAGCAGCCCAACGCCTGGGCCAAGCGCAAACTTTGCCCATATCGGGCATCATAAGCAATACCAAGGTTTTTTTCTTTATAATTTTTTTGACAAGGAAACACACACTACACCTTATATGACCGGCACCTATTTGGGGAAAAAGAAGGTATTAAACCTTGAGGCTGGTTTTATCTCGCAACGCAAAGCAACATGGAGCTCAACAGACGGCGGGGTTACAACGGACTATCACGATATGAATCTTTGGTCGGTAGCAATGTTTTATGATGCTCCGCTTAACGTCGAGAAGGGCACAGCCCTGTCCGCCTATGTTGGTTATTTTGACATGGACTACGGGCCCAACTATTTGCGATACAATGGTATCATGAATCCGGCCAACGGTATCAGTAATGGCCCGGCGCCTGGTAGCCAGGGAAATG
>DASQTN010000792.1:0-7149 GCA_035641895.1 Chryseolinea sp.
ATTGCAGTGGTGAACCGTCACAGGGACAACGCGATCTCAACTGATATCTTACTTCAGGAGGGAAATTTTGACGGGAATGTTAAGGTCTACGAAGTAAACGGTCCTGACGTGAAGGCTGAAAATGATTTTAATGTTGAAAAGGTCGTAACCAAAGAAAAACCTTCCATCAATGCGAAAGGACAAAAGGTCACGTATAGTTTTCCTGCACATTCATTTACCCTTTTAAAAGCGAAGATTAAGTAACGAGGCTATTCTAAAACCAGAGTATGAAATTGATAAACTACAATATTTGCCTCACATTCATTTTCTTAAGTCTCATTGGATGCAAAAACAATGAAACTCCTGAAGGCGACGTCACGCTTCGTGTTGATATCAACAATAAGAAGGGCCCCATGACTCCGGTATGGGCCTGGTTTGGCTATGACGAGCCGAACTACACCTACATGAAAGATGGCAAGAAGCTTTTGTCTGAGATAGCAGAACTAAGTCCTGTTCCTGTGTACGTCCGGGCACACAACCTTCTGACTACTGGCGACGGTACACCTGCATTGAAATGGGGGTCCACCAACGCGTATACCGAAGACTCCAAAGGAAATCCAATTTACAACTGGACTCTCACCGACAGTATCTTTGATGTTTATATAAAAAGGGGGATGCGCCCCTTGGTGGAGATCGGTTTCATGCCTGAAGCTCTGTCGTCGAAACCACATCCCTATCAGCATAAATGGAAGCCCGGAGCGCCGTATTCCGATATTTACACCGGCTGGGCATATCCGCCTAATAATCACGAAAAGTGGTCCGAGCTTGTCTATCAGTGGGTAAAACATTGCATCGACAAATATGGTCAAGCTGAAGTTGAAAAATGGTATTGGGAACTATGGAATGAGCCGAACATCGGCTATTGGCAGGGTACACTGGAGGAGTATAATAAGTTGTACGACTATACTGCGGATGCAGTCAAACGAGCTTTGCCAACAGCTACTTTTGGAGGTCCGCACAGCACCGGTCCTTCGTGGGATAAGGCTGAAATATTTCTCCGCGGCTTTTTAGACCATGTAACCTCAGGAAAAAATTATGTTACGGGTAAGACTGGTAGTCCCATTGATTTTATTGCATTTCACGCTAAGGGAAAACCAGAGCTGCAGGGCGATACAATTGTTCTGATGAACCTCGGCACACAATTAAGGGATGTTTCGAAAGGATTTGAAATCGTTGCTTCCTATCCGGCCTTGAAGGATAAGCCTATCGTGATTGGAGAGTCAGACCCGGAAGGTTGCGCAGCCTGCTCGGTTGATGATTATCCAGCAAATGCCTATCGCAACGGAACACTGTACAGTAGCTATACCGCTGCGGCATTCGCCAGAAAGTATGAACTGGCAGACCATTTCGGAATTAACTTCACAGGAGCTGTTACCTGGGCTTTTGAATTCGAAGATCAGCCATGGTTTAATGGATATCGCGACCTTGCTACGAATGGTATTGACAAACCTGTACTGAACGTTTTTAGGATGTTTGGAATGATGACGGGTGATCGCGTTGCGGTAACCGGCGACGTTGCATACGATGTTATGGTTGCGCGTGATTCCAGTATTCGCAAGCCGGTCCGCGATATAAATGCTCTTGCTGCGGCGGATACAAATAGGCTATCCGTTATGGTATGGAACTATCATGACTTAAACGTCGTCTCGCCTGCCGCAGACGTCAATATTGTCGTTCAGGGTGTAAAAGTACCAAATGTAAATATTCATCATTACCGTATTGACCAGGACAACAGCAACTCCTATGAAGTTTGGAAAAAAATGGGATCGCCTCAGACGGTCAGTAAGGAGCAGTACGCCACCCTTGAGCGATCGAGCAAGTTGAAATTAATTGACGGTCCGACAAAGATGAAGGTTGAAAACGGTGAGCTTGTCATTTCCACACCGATGGAAGGGCAGGCCGTGTCGTTATTTGTTATTGAGTGGTAAATTTCTGAAGATAATTTCTTCAACAATTCCCCACGAAGTTTCAAGGGCACAAAGTTATCAGCAGGCTAGGTCTAATTACCAAAATTTCTTTGTGAACCTTTGTGTCCTGGAGTCTTTGTGGCAAGAAACACTGTTTTATTTGAGAGTTTTAACACGATAAATTTCAGCCACGCTGGTATCTATAGCGACGGGATTGATCAGCGGCCTTCCCATATTTTGAAAACTGACGTGCATCTCGTCACCCTGCTTCAGCCTGATATTCTCTCCAAAACTAAATGCACCGGCTCCAAAAAAATGAACGTGCAACTGGCCCGGAATACGATGTTGATCGTATTTAAAGTGATGATACTCCAGATTTTCCAGGCTATGTGTTATCGCTTCTTCTCCTGTACGAATTTCTTTGCCCCAGTACTCATAGCCACCTCTCAGAATACTTACCCTTCCTGGAATTGAATCAAACTGCGCATCTAAAACCAACTCGGGGCCAATGGAACAATTCCGGATTTTTGAAGGTGCTAAATACAAGTAGTTTTTTTTCTCCATTACATGGTCACTGAATTCGTTGGCCTGAACAAATCCGAGCCTGTGAGGAATACCTTTCGCTGAGATTAGGTATACACCAGCGACCTCTGGCTCATCTCCGCCATCATCAGCGTAATTGGGAACTACTAAGGGATCATTATGTCCTTTTAGATTTAGCCCATTCCCTTTATAAAACCATTCAGGCTGAACACCAATTGTATTCGGCTTTGGCTTTCCTCCTTCTTCTCCCCATAGATACATCTTCATGCTGTCCGTGAGACTCTGTACTTTTTCCTGCTCGTGCATTTTTTGCCGATTCGTTGCGCTCGCTTTGTGCGTGAGTCCTGTCCCCGACAACATACATTTCATTGGATCATCTGGCCAATCAATTGGAGGCAGCATCTGCCAATCACTTTTCGACGCATGGATTGGACCGTACTCCAGCTGATCCGTTGACAAAACTCTTTCTATAGAATCCGCGACACTTTTATCGAGCGCAATGACCTGAAGAAAAAACTGATAGGTCGAGGTTACTGTTGGATCGAGCAGGATCACGAATGGTTCCCGTATCAAGCCAACGCGTCGTCCGTGCAATGAATGTTGAAGTTGAATTAAGTGCATATTAAATGTTTGCTTACTTAACAAACAGCGATAAAATGCTCAAGGCAATCATCGCCGTCGTGCCCAATACGAATGTCCCTGGGGTGTAGCGTTTCAAGCTAAAATTAACATCGACGCCAGTAAGTTGTGTGAAAATCCAGAACAGGCTGTCGTTCAAATGCGACACAACTGCAGATCCGGCACCAATTGCAACCACGAACATCGCCCTGCCGATCTCACTATCGAATCCAAGGTCGACCATCATTGGCGCCAGGATTGAAGCGGTTGTTATAATGGCGACCGTAGATGAACCCTGAGCAGTTTTAATCGCAGCTGCAAGAATAAAGGGTAACCATAGCCCTATTGGCCATTCCGAGAGGATCAAACTCAACGTTTTAGCGATCCCAGAGTTTTGAAGGATCATTCCAAATGAGCCGCCTGCTCCGGTGATCAAAATGATAATAGCAGCATCCTGCAACGATTCACCCACCCAACCTGTGGTGGACAAGTGATCTTTCAATAATTTTTTTGGGAGGAGAAACGCTAAGAATAGCCCAACGATCAATGCCATCACTGGGTCTCCAACAAATTTAATTACCTGGCCTAAGAACGAATGAGAAAGGTCGATCCCAAAAAACTCCAGAAAGGATTTTAGCACAATCAACAATATGGGAACAAAAATAGGCAACGACGATTTCAGCCAGCCTGGCGCAGACACCATGAGGTGTTTAATATCTTCGTCCCGAAGTTCTGGTGCCGGATCGACGTATGTCTTGGAAACAAACTTGATAGAATAGAATAGGCATACAAGCATGGCAACAAATGCAATGGGCATTCCTATTAAAAGCACCAGGCCCAAATTCGCATTTAAGATGCCGGCGGCTGCAAGAGGCCCCGGAGTGGGAGGGACCATCGTATGGGTGGCAACCAATCCCAACGCAAGGGCTATTGACGTCGTGGCAAAGCTTAAGCCAGCCCGCTTGGTAAGGCTTCTATTCAGGGGCGTCAGGATGATGAATCCACTGTCAGCAAAAACAGGAATAGCGACGATGTAACCTATAAAGCTCATGGCTGCTGGCACATTCTTCTTTCCCATCAGTTGAATAATTTTTTCCGCCATAGCAAAAGCCCCGCCTGACTTCTCCAGGAATTTGCCGATGATGACCCCGAGCACGATGATCATTCCGATTTTACCAAGCGTCTGACCGAACCCATCGTTGATTGAGCTCGCAATAGTCCCGACAGGCATGCCTGAAAATATTCCAAAAAACAGGCAGGCAAAAACCAAAGCAAGCAAGGGATGGATCTGCATCTTGCTGGAAAGCACGATGATCAATAAAATTGAAACGATTAATATGATGACCAAATACATGTAGGTGTGGGTTGTGAGTCAATGAACAGCTAACATTTTTAAGGAAGGTAAAATTTAGCGCATTTTATATCCATATTTGATTTGTTACCATTGGGTACCGGAATCAATTGCAGTATCTCGGCGCCGCTGTCATCTAATGTAATCATAGTTTGACTATAACCTCCTGGCGGATGATCCTCTCCGGTTACATAGGTAATTGGCGCTTCAAGGTAGTTCCAATCGCCTTCTCCTAAATTCGTGTTGATGAGGTAGCCGTTACCCACACTCTTACCATTCATATTGACAGCCATTCCGGAAACCATAACGGTTCCTTTTTCCCCGCCATAAGGAGACCAGATTACGTAAGGTGTTGACCTTAAGAAGTATCCTTCTTTTGTTACTATCTTTTTGCCAAGGTCTGCAGGATCTCCCCAATTAATACCATCATCGGAAATTTTATAGTGAATAGGAATTCCCTCTACTCCGACGATTTCAAAGACCATAATATATTTTCCATTGGGAAGCTTTGAAATGATAGCCATGCCAGGCCTGGTTTTTCCATCCGGTACGGCAACATCAAATACTTCTTGACCCCAGGTTTTTCCACCATCTTCCGAAACTTTGTGGGCCAGTATCTGATCAAGCTTTTTTGCTTCATATCGTTCATCGGAATAGTAAGCTACAAGTCTGCCCGTGCTGTCGAGACCGAGAAACGGTTCCCATACCGGCGTTTCACCTTTGTTCGGATAAATTGCACGGCCGCCTTTTATAATTGAACTCAAGAACTCCCAGCTTTTTCCGCCATCACGGCTCACGTACACCAGCAACTCCGTTGACGACATGTCTTTCGGTATGGAATTTCCGGAACAAAAAATTGTCCCTGCCGGAAACCCGCCCACTTGTTGGGGCAATTCGAACAGGTGAGGCTGATACTTCATGCCAAATTTATTTTTTGTGTCCTCTACTTCAGAAAGCAGACTCCACGTTTCGCCCTTATCCGTGCTGCAATAAATGGGAAAAGAGGGTTCACGATTCATATAGTGCTCGAAGGTGGCGAGCAAATTTCCTTTCGACTCTGCGTGATGTTTTATTTGTATGACGCGCGGATACATGGCGCCAACAGTAGGCGCATTTCCTTGTGAGGCATAGAGCGTTCGGACCTGCGAAACTTTACTGTCCCTTGTTTCCTGGAGGGCCTTGTCGTCTTCCTTCTCTTTAATGTCGCAACCGATCATAAATATTGCTAGCGGCATCAGCAATGTAAAAATGAACTTTCGCTTGATTTCCATAATGATTGGTTTAGTTGGAAGGAAAAGCAATTGAAAAGGCGCCGCCGCATAAGTTGTGCCCACTTCATCTTATCGCTATGCAGTGTCCTGCATTCCAGAGAAATCTTATGTCGTAGCGTACCAATAAACTTCCAAATATTTTCAAGTGAGAACAACACATAAATGTAATTTATACATTTATTTTTTACAGACGGCGGCGAGGGCCAAAAGACTTGGCAGATATTGAAGGAGATCCAAGGTCAGAAGATAACCTGTGATCCATAAAATGCGTATCTTATGTTATGCTTAACTTCTTGTTGGAAATTGCTTTTTATTATTTCCTTTCGCAGCCGGGTAAATCAAAGCCCAATCTTATTTTCGTCATATTGATTACCGCTACTGTCCTCACCCTGGCAACAGCAGCGATCCTTAGGGGCACGTCATAACAAACATGGCTGCAAATCTTGATATATTTTATAAAGTGAGTTTGCCCAAACTTATTTAATCGCAATTGCGATAGTTTAAAAGCAACATTTATATTTGCACTTCCTTTAAAAGAGGCTATTCCACACCTGGAGAGGTGGGTGAGAGGCTTAAACCAGCAGTTTGCTAAACTGTCGTACGGGTAAAATCGTACCGGGGGTTCGAATCCCCCCCTCTCCGCACTTTGACCGTAATGGGCCGGGAAGGGAGATTTGTTATTTATGTTTGATTTTGAGAAGTTAGAAGTATATCAGATTGCGAAGGGGGTTGTTACGGATTCCCTGAAAATCATTTATTCTAACGCGAATCTCGACACTTATATCAAAGATCAGTGGAAGAAGGCGAGCCTTGACATTCTGCTTAACCTTGCTGAAGGAACGGGGCGTATGACGAGTGTGGACAAAAAACATTATATCACAATCTCGCGAAGCGCAGTATTTGAGTGTGTTGCGATTTTGCAAATTTTGGGAGAGACCGGGAGTTTACCGTTGGCCGAAGCCCAAAATTTATATGATCGATACGAAAAGATCTCTAAGATGCTGTTGGGGATGTATCGGAGTCATGAGTGATAAGGTCCGGTAGCTCAACTGGATAGAGCATCAGATTTCTAATCTGAGGGTTCGGGGTTCGATTCCCTGCCGGATCACCAAGAATATTGTTAGTCAATTGTCGGTTCAGAGGCCCATGCTTCTGGCTGATAAGGGAATAGACTTTTTCTTCCTGCTTTCAGCAGGGTGGCGAGTTGAATTCTTGACAGGATCCGAGAAAAGAATTTGATGGGGGGCTCAGAATTCCAAAAAAAAACGGATATTCGCGCCTCAATTTAGTTTTCGGGGCGTAGCGTAGCCCGGTATCGCGCTTGGTTTGGGACCAAGAGGTCGTAGGTTCGAATCCTGCCACCCCGACGACAAAAACCACTCAATTTGTGAATTGAGTGGTTTTTTCTTTTTAAGAGATG
>DASQTN010000793.1:0-4431 GCA_035641895.1 Chryseolinea sp.
AAGTGCTGACCGATGAAGAGATTTTGCAGCTTGAGCGCATCGGGAGAAAGATCGAAGAGCATTTCGGCCAACCCCAGGACATCGAATGGTGTTTGCTTAATGATAGCGGCGTGCCGGACGCGCAGGAATTTTATATTGTTCAGAGCCGGCCCATCACTACTTTATACCCGGTCCCCGTCTGCCTGAGTCAGTCGGGCGGACGGGAAGTGGATGACAAGGAAAATCACGTTTATATATCTGTGGGTCATCAACAAATGATGACGGATCCCATGAAGCCGTTGGGATTATCTTTCTGGGTGCTAACAAGCAGTGCGCCTCCCATGCGTACTGCCGGTGGAAGGTTGTTTGTCGATGTCACACCTATGCTGGCCTCGCCTGTCAGCAGACAAACAGTGATAAATACTTTGGGAAAATTCGATCCACTCATAAAAGACGCGCTTACAACGATCATAGAACGAAAAGACTTTATAAAATCGTTACCCGATGATACAAAAGAATCGGACATGTCCGAACGGGCCCAAAGGCAGGCGGATCCTATTAAAAGCAATAAGGCTGCGTCGCTTCGTAATTATCAAACACTAAACGCATACGATCCGACAATCGTTTCTGAGCTGATCAAACGTAGTCAGACTTTGATAGAAGCGTTAAAGGAAAACATCAAAACGAAATCGGGTTCCGATCTGTTTGATTTTATCCTTGAAGATATTCAGCAATTAAGGAAGACGTTATCTGACCCACAAAGTTTTGGTGTGATCATGACTGGCATGAATGCTTCATCATGGATCAATGAAAAAATGAATGAATGGTTAGGGGAGAAAAACGCGGCAGACACGCTTGCTCAATCTGCACCAGGAAATATTACTTCTGAGATGGGTCTGGCACTTCTAGATGTTGCAGATGTTATTCGTCCTTATCCGGAGGTAATTGAGTATTTGCAACAGGTAAAAGATGACAATTTTTTGGATAACCTGTTGCACCAAGCTCCGAATGGAGGACACCAAACCCGGGACGCTATCGTTGCTTATCTCAAAAAATACGGAATGAGATGTGCCGGGGAAATTGATATTACAAAACCTCGCTGGAGCGAAAAACCAATTGCACTTGTGCCTATTATTCTTAGTAATATTAGAAACTTTGAACCTGGTGCCAGCAATCGAAAATTTGAGCAGGGGCGGCAGGAAGCTTTGAAAAAAGAACACGAGTTACTAAATCGATTAAAACAATTGCCCGATGGTGAACAAAAAGCCAACGAAACAAAACGAATGATTGACCTGATTCGGAATTTCAGCGGTTATCGTGAATATCCAAAATACGGACTTGTTAATCATTACCTCGTTTATAAGCAGGCTCTACTCAAAGAGGCCGAACGACTTTTAAAAACCAATGTTATTCGTGAAAAAGAAGATGTATACTATCTCACTTTTGAAGAATTTCGCGAAGTAGTCCGCACCAATAAAGTCGATTACGGAATCATCGCCAAACGAAAAGAGCATTTCAAATTATACGAGAAACTAACTCCCCCACGTGTAATCACATCTGATGGTGAAATCATTACAGGCAAGTACAAACGTGAAAATCTCCCGGCCAAAGCTATTGTTGCTCTCCCCGTTTCTTCCGGCGTCATAGAGGGAAGAGCACGTGTCATCCTAAACATGGAAGATGCTGAACTGGAAGATGGCGATATATTAGTCACCTCTTTTACTGACCCCAGCTGGACACCATTGTTTGTTTCCATAAAAGGCCTGATCACAGAAGTTGGTGGACTGATGACGCACGGTGCAGTGATCGCTCGTGAATATGGCATACCGGCGGTTGTCGGTCTGGAAAATGCCACCAAACTGATAAAAGATGGACAGAGAATCCGGCTGAATGGAACAGAAGGGTATATGGAAATTCTTTAAGCGTAAAGCTGAATGCACAAAGCTTAAGGCTGAGATCAACTCATTCAATACCACTTGAACGCACGCAATCCGGCAGTGAATGCAACGATTCCTATCGTGCATAAAATCATCACCGATTTAAGTACTTCGGTAAATCCGGCACCTTCTATAAAGATTGACCTGATGGAATCAGCTACAAGTGTTAGTGGCAATGCCTGTATGATGGGTATAGCCCAATCGGGGAAATTATGGTAATTAAAAAATATTCCCGAGAGAATCATCATCGGAAGCGTAACGGCATTGACTAATCCGTTGGCGACCTCGGTCTTTGAAGTACGGGACGCCATCAGAATCGCGATGCCAGCGAAAGCAAAAATGCCCGCCAGGAACACGGTTATAAAAGCCGGAATACTCCCCGTAATACGGGTTCCAAAATAAAAATAACTGAATAAGATCAGAAGTATAGTTTCAAGCGTGCCAAGCATAATTCTTACGATCATGTGTGACGTAAAAAAGATGGGCTTTTTCAGTGGCGTTGCTACCATTCGCCTCAACAGTTTTTTCATCCGGCTTTCGATCAACGACCAGCCGATGCCCCAGATGCATGAGTTCATAATACCCAACGCGATCATCCCCGGAATCAAGAAGTCGATATACCGAGTCCCAGTAGCTTGCAACGGGTCTATGGACGTGTTCTTTGCATTTACTTCGGCAATACTTCTTTCAACAATAAGATGTGTGAGCTGCGCATCTGAGTTGAGCGGATCAAAATGATATCGTAAAGAATCACCTTTGACCTCAATGAATAAAGTGATCAAACCTCTTTTGACAGCCCGGATTGCTTCCTCTTCCGAGGCCTTCTGAAATTTTATTCGATACACATTACCAGTTTCCTTCCCCAATACTTTTTCGCCAGTAATTTTTTCAGGAATCGCCGAATCCCCCGTTACATAAACCGTCCTTAGTGATTCACCCTTTTTCGAAAAGGCGACACCCAGCACCCATACCATGATAATAGGAAAAAGCACAGCCCAGAATAATATGGCGGGTTCGCGGAAAAATGTTTTGAACTGAACAAGTATAAGTTGAATGAGACTTTTATTCATGGAGATGTCTTCCGGTCATTGAAATAAACAAATCATCGAGTGTCATCTTGCGCGAGGAGAGTTCGGAAACTTTTATATTCTTCGCTTTTGCAGCGCTGATAACAGAAGGGAGTACCTCTGCAATATTGTCTACGAAGATCTCGGCTCTGGACTGGCCCGTGAGCCACTTCAGTTTCTTAATACCTGGAAGGTTCAGGACTGAAATGTCAAAATCATTTTCAAACGCAATCTGGATCAGGTCTCCTTCTCCATGCCTGGCGTTCAGTTCGTCAAGTGTACCCGCAGCAATAAATCGACCCTTATCCATGATCAGTATTCTTTCACACAAATATTCTGCCTCCTCCATATAATGTGTCGTGAGTATCATCGTGGTGTTGAAGTCGCTGCGAAGTTTTTCAAGTATCTTCCAGATTTCGCGTCTTGCTCCCGGATCCAGACCGGTCGTCGGTTCGTCAAGCAAGAGTATTTTTGGATTGTTCAAAAGCGCAATGCCTATAGCCAGACGTTGTCTTTGTCCTCCCGATAAATTAACGGTATAAGCTTTCCTTTTTTCCTGTAGGTCTACCAGTTCCAATATTTCTTCTGTTCTTTTCTTATCCAACCCGTAAAAGCTGCCAAAAAGATTTAGTGTTTCTTCCGCAGTGATCTTGTCAATAAACTTTGTTTCCTGCAGTGATAAACCGATCAGGCGGTGAAGGCTATGCTCGTGTTCTTTCCAATTCATGCCGAGTATGGAGATACTTCCCCGGTCCTGCTTTTGGATCCCCTCGATCATCTCGATCAGCGTCGTTTTGCCGGCGCCGTTCGGTCCCAGAAGAGCAACGAATTCCCCTTCGTAGATGGTGAGGCTGAGGTTATTAACTGCCGTAATATCCTTAAAAGTTTTGGTGACTTCCGTAATTTCTATGATAGGTGCTTTCGCCATTTGGGTTTCAATATAGTCATGGGAAACAAAGACATCAAGACTTCCCGTTTGTGATGGCGAAGGTCTATTATTCTTGGATTTTCGTTACCGTTCTGTTTAAAAATCATTTAGTGCCGTTGACCAATGGGATAACATTTTTGCCGATTAGTTCGATCGATGACATTAACTGCGAATGTGTAAGTCCAGCGTTATCCATTTGAAAGGTAAATCTATCTATACCTCCTAATGCCTGACTGTGACCTATTAATTTTTCGGCTACACGCTCAGGTCCGCCCACAACCAATACTCCCTGTGGTGCTATTAAAGAATCAAAATGACTTCGCGTTACCGGAGGCCAACCTCTCTCCCGCCCTAGCTTAGTCCACAACTCTGCATAGCCCGGATAATAATCAACGGCAGCTTCCACATCGGTATTGGCCACGTATCCCGGAGAGTGCAATCCTACTTTTAATTGATCCAAAGTAAATCCTGCTTTGAGTCCTGCTTCTCGGTACATATCGATTAAAGGACGAAAACGGGC
>DASQTN010000794.1:0-2898 GCA_035641895.1 Chryseolinea sp.
TATCCTGACCCCCCGTCTTCATTGCAAATCCATTGTGGAATTTAAAACCAAAAGATGCAGCAAGTTTTTCGGCTGCTCCGGGAAAAGGCATGTGGTCTGCAATAAGAAAAAGCGATCCACCATTCTTTACCCAGTCATTCACAACTTCTATTTCTGTATCGGTAAAAGCAGAAGGAGTGGGTAACGTCCATTGCTGACCATTGGAGGGATCCAAAGCATTTGCAATGACGAGGATCTTACCTCTGCTTAATTGCGCAGGCGTGAATGACTCGGACGATGCTTGCAGAACATAACCATCGTTCTTCAGTACCGTGGCAAAGGCTTTGAACCTTCCGTTCAGCGTATGGAAATTGGCATGAGCATCGTCAAGCATTATAATCGAGCCTTGTCCTCTGCTATATACAGGATTTGAAACAACGGGATTATATAACGTATCCGCAACCTGTTGAGAAATTCCATTCAATGAGCTAAAGCAGAAGAACGAGGCTATTAATATCTTCAACGTTTGCATTATGTTTTGCTTTCTTATTCGACAGGTTACTTATTCAACTTGTACATCAATCCAAATCTGATGGTATACGCACTTTCGAAAAAAATATTGCTGTAGTCGTTAGTCGTTTGTTGGCGGATTGGAATTGCAGGATTTTCTGTTTTATTTTTTTCTCCGCGTAAATCATAGATCTTTAAAGGAACATTCAAATCAACGCTAAACCGTTGACTAACTTTATACCTTATTCTTGGAGTTACGTTCAACGCGAAACCATATAATTGAGTTGACGAATAGTACGTTGTTTCGACATTAGGTTCATATTCAATGTGTACGTAGTAAGGATTTATTCCTGCACCGAGGAGAAAAGAAAATCTTTTGGCTTTGTTTGTCAGGGTTTTACTTACTTCATAGCGGAATGAATAGGAACTGGCCTCACCATCAAATGTTTCGTCTTTCCTAAATTCGTAATTCAATGGAAACTGAATATTGTCAAGAGGTTTTGATATTTCTGGAATGAGAAACTCGATCTCATGGGTATAGCCTTTCTTCGTGTCTAAATCTACAGCCAATGTAATTCTATTGAAATTGACGTTTTTGACTTTTGTCATTTCCATAGTTCGGCTTTCATAATATTGCGTTTCGAATATATCAGTGTTCTGATAAATCGTGACTCCAAACTTATTTTGTCCGAATGAATAAATCGCATTGGAAATAAAGATGGCTACCAATACTATCTTTCTCATTTTTACGATGTTTAATATAATTTTAATTGCGATAACGTCAGTACTGGTAAGCAGCGGGACTAATCCTGTATGTCGCCGCTGTAACGCTTTTTGTTCGAAGATAGGAAATCTTTAAATCCAGAAGTCAGAAGAGGCTATAGTAATTGCCGGCAACAAGCGGTAAGCAGTCACAATACCAGGAACGATGCAAAGGCCGTTGGAGTATTGTATTAGATGTATCACTCGCGATCACGGAACTTTTATTTCCAGGCAGCAATTTTCTGATCACATCCGGGATAATGTACTTAACATCCTAGTATGTTGAAATGTGTAGCCTCACTTCTCCTAATCCACTAGCGCGGAAGGTGCATACCCGAACTGTTTTTTGAAAGCATATGAGAAATGTGATAGGTTCTCAAAGCCCACTTCGTAACATACTTCGATTGGTTTCTTTTTTTTCTGTACGAACTGGTAATGTGCCAGCTCCAATCGTTTCTGGGTAAGCCATCGCTGGGGAGTTGTATTGAATGCCTTGCTAAAATCGCGCTTAAACGTGGTTAGACTTCTTCCGGTGAGATAACCGAATTTTTCCAAAGGCAGATTGAACATGAAGTTTTTCTCCATGTACGCGATCAGATCAATTTTTCCTGGCTCTTCAAAATTAGCCAGTACGTTATCAATTCCATTATTGATGCTTCTCAGAATACTGATTGCTTCGGTGATTTTTAAAGATGCAATTTCCCTAGGCAGATCTTTCATATCGAAGTAGGGAATGAGTGAAGAGAGACAACTTTCCAATAGCGGATGATTATTGTAATGAAGGATTCGCTGCTTCATCGGTTTTGGTTTCACATTCAGGTTGGCGTAAAACTCCCGAAGTCTGGTTGTAGATAGATGCATGACCACTGTTTTATGTGGACTACCATCTTTCGGGTAATTGATAATAGTGGCTAACTGATTTCTGGGGATCAGGAAGATGTCACCTTTTTTAAAAATATACGACGCATCGGCCTGTATAATTTTAGTTTCTCCCGAGATAAACCACACCAGCATGTGATGATCGAACATGATATCCGATTTAAAAAACTTATCATCATAACAAGAAAGTTTAATATCATCAGTTATGTATTTTGCTTGAAATTCCATTTTGTCTTTTCTGTTAACGTTCAACAATCAATTTCTGCATGCGTATAGTTGATTTCTTACCCCCGATAATTTTGTTCAGGCGAACTTCATTCGTAATCTTCGTAATCCCAGAACAGGGGACCAACGGAATTTAAACGGATTTTTCGCTAAGCTAGCCCAAGCGGTGCAATTTTTCCATTACCCATTCAATGCTGTCTTGCTTGTCGCCTATCTTGCTCCATCTGTTGCCACTGTTGGCACGGCAACTTAATTAAATCTTGAATGTGATGCCTGTTAGTTCTTCGCTCAACGTCCACAAGCGCGTGGCATTTGATTGATCCAATGAATATGGTTTTACACCGGGAGACATAATGGTGTCAGAAGCTAGCGCAGCAACTTCACCATCTTCACAATAAACGCCTCCGATCGTGTTAAGCTTTGGTGTAGTGGCACACCACACGGTAGTAGCAGCACCTTGCGGGATAGTTTTTAACGAGGCGGCTACTTCGGGTAAGAGGTTACCTTGGGCATCAAGGAATCCCATTTTCTGAAATAATTCCA
>DASQTN010000795.1:0-2138 GCA_035641895.1 Chryseolinea sp.
TCAGGATGTTATGTAAAACCTGCCATTGCTGAGGTCGAGAATGAATTTGAAATTGTCCAACAAGAAACGTTTGCTCCGATCCTTTATCTTATAAAGTATGGAACTGTAGAAGAGGCAATTGAAAAACAAAACGGTGTCAAACAGGGATTGTCATCCGCCATCATGACTCGCAGCATGCAGGAGATGGAAAAATTTTTATCAAGTGCTGGATCAGACTGTGGAATTGCCAATGTCAATATTGGTACGTCTGGAGCAGAGATAGGCGGCGCATTCGGGGGAGAAAAAGAAACCGGTGGTGGCCGCGAATCCGGATCGGACGCCTGGAAAGTTTATATGAGAAGACAGACAAATACCATTAATTATGGCAATAGCCTTCCACTAGCACAAGGAATAAAATTTGACATTTAGCAAAGTTTGCAATTCAGGATCAAAGGCTTATTTTTATACAGCATTCATTCTAACTACAACTATGGCAGTAAAGAAATATCACACCGTAATGCTCATTGATGATAATGAGATTGACAACCTTATTAACCAGAAAATGATCGAGGCGGCTTCCATTGCAGAAAATATTTACACACACACAGGTGCTAAAAGTGCTATCGAATTTTTACGAAACATGGAAAAACTCGAAGTCGCTGATAAAGTTCTACCCGATGTGATCTTCCTTGACATTGACATGCCATTGATGGACGGGTTTCAGTTTTTGGATGAGTTTGAAAGACTTACCAATGTCGCCAAGAAAAAATGTAAGATCGTTATGCTTACGTCTTCCATCAACCCACAAGATTTTAACCGGTCAAAAAAATACGAAAACGTGCGCCTCTATTTGAACAAGCCGCTGTCGCACGATAGTATCGTTAAACTAGAAGTCTAAAAATCTGTCAGAAGCTCCACGAATTTTTCGTCCAGCTTGATCAGCTTCGTTGGCGCAAAATAGCTAACGTTGATGGTGCTTAGACGTGGGATAACAGCATTAATCTTTTTTGCCTTCTCTTTCTTTGCTTCGCTGGTAGCGATCTTTAATATTTTCAGGAAGAGCTGAATATTTTCACAACTGTCTTTTTCTGAAAGTCGGATTTGGCGCTGGATACTATTTGAAAGCTGATTAAATAATTCAAAGTCACGCATCAATGTGTATTGTAAAGCCAGCAAGGATTTGATTTCCAATTGCGCGTACGGATATTTCTTAAGACTTACGTCATTAAGTAAACCGTTGATCAGTTTTGCAGCTTCGTCAAACTTTCCAATATAATAACAGGAAATGGCGCGATAAACGACGTAAACAATATGCTTGGGAATATCCTGCATATCGATTTCATAATCTAAGAATATCGACTCATTTTCCGGATACAACTCCGCTTCAGTTCCAGTCCTCAAATGCCTTTCAATTTTTGAAATCAAAAACTGTGGCGGGAAAGTAAAAGTAGAATAATTGACCAACAAGTTACCACAGGCATCATTTACCTCTTCAAAATACTTTTCAGCCTGGCGGTACACCTTGTAATGATTATAGTACTCCAGCTTCAAAAACTCAAATACCAAGTTCATATGGTAATAAATTGAGTCAAGGTGGTAGCTCTCGAAAATTTTCTGAACCTTATCAAAGATATCCTCCATCGATTCACCATCCTGGTGCATATTGTCGTCCACCTCAACGAACAAACGGTGAAAGATATACATGCAACTTTGATAGACGTACAGCCGGTGACTTTCATAAAGCTTGGCGACATTCTGCATCTCTTTCATGAGTAAACTGAGTCCCAAACGCTCAACGTCTCCTCCATTTAGCATAAAATCACCATACTTTTTAAAATAATCAGCAAGCAGATCTTCCGCTTTATCAACCGCCAACATATAAGCGACGTGCCTGTTATAAAGTTGTGAGTATTGGAAATAGTCTGGTGAATTGATATTAAGCTTCTTGAGAGACTTATAAATGATTGTTAGCTCATTCGCGAGATCGTAGTCAAGAAGTTCTTTCTCCAGCTTTTTTAATGTCGCGACAGAAATAGCCTTCTTTTTCGTGAACAGAACTTCGTTGATGTTGGCAACTTTTCGCAGAACATCGGTGCGTGGGCTTTCCAGCTGACCCATCAAATACTCTTCAATCTTCAAGTTAAGCCTGGATCGAAGGG
>DASQTN010000796.1:0-2419 GCA_035641895.1 Chryseolinea sp.
GTAGGTGCTTACGGAGGATGGATGATCAATCACAAACTCATGCTGGGATTGGCAGGACAATATCTCGTAACGCAGCATGACGGCTACGGCTTCAACCCCGAGACAAATAAAATGAATGAATTGAAAATGGGCTATGGTGGACTTATGGTAGAATATACCTTTTTTGAAAACAAGATTGTACATGCTACAGCAAATTCCATAGTTGGCTTCGGAGTTGTGACCAATGGTTCGCAAGGCAAATATAACCCGGCAACGGATGAAAGCTGGGTGTCAACTGACGAATCTGGATTCCTTGCCTTTCACCCTTCCGTTAATGTTGAAGTTAGCGTTACAGATTGGTTTCGCGTCTCAGCAGGTGGTGGTTATAGACTTATCGCGAGTTCTAATATTGCTGGAATCAGCAATGCAGATATGAGCTCACCTACAGCCAACGTAACCTTAAAGTTCGGTGTGTTTTGAAAGTCTGAAGGAGAATCAACGAGAGCCATCGCGTAAACTGCGATGGCTTCTTTGCTTTTAAATCCTGCACTTCGATACGCTTTTTATGAACTTCACATGGTACAGAACGCTGTTCATTCAAATAAAAAGTTTGCCGTTCCAATCAATTGTTTAATTGCCGCTGAGATGGATCGACGTCACAAATGCTTATCCAGGTAGGAACCGAATAAGATTGATATAATTTTATACTTATGAAAAGTGAATTCCCGATAGGTCGCAAGAAAATGTACGCAGTCTTTTTTGTGGCCAATATATTCCTTACGGGTTTTCGATTAATTATTCTGCCAGGTCTTTCACAACAGTTTCATACCATAGTTTCAATTGCATCTTTATTTGGCTTCTGGGGATTATGGGAGTTCATTTTATTCTTAGGAAATTCTTTGGAGAAAAAATTTCCTCTGGCTTCACATCCCAATAAACGAATTATAAGTCAAATCCTTGCTACCTATCTTCTTGCAACGATTATTGGACATATTCTCATTGTTATCTCCGTGAATACATTACAGGTGACGTTACCTTCCATTCTTCAATCCTTCGGCTATTTGCTTTACTTTCTTTTATCAATTGTGATGAATTTGATCTACTTTGGAACGATATACTTTTTTAACTGGAAGAATGATCTCGTCAGATTGGCAAACATGCAGCGGGAACAAACTTTGGTAAAATATAACGCCCTCCGGAATCAACTCAATCCACATTTTTTATTTAATGCGCTGACGTCCCTTAACAGTTTGATTTTTGAGAACCAACAATTAGCCAGCGATTTTCTTCAGCAACTTTCTAAGGTCTACCGATACGTGCTGCAAAACAAAGAAAAGGAAACAGTTTCATTATCGACCGAACTGGATTTTATCTCCCACTACATCTTTCTTCTAAAGACGCGTTTTGGTAATGGCATCGAATTCCAAATCCGATTGCCTGAAAAATTAAAGGAAAAAGAAATTGTTCCGGTCACGCTCCAGATACTCATTGAAAATGCAATGAAGCATAACGTAATCTCTAATGAAATTCCCCTAAGAATTTCAATTGCTATTGATAACGAATACCTGGCCATTGTTAACAGCGTTAATAAAAAGACGAAGGTAGAAACCAGCAACAAACAGGGACTGGAAAATCTGAAGTCGCTGTATCAATACCTCGCCGATAAGCCGATTGACATTATAGAGACCGATAGTTTATTCCAAGTCAGAATTCCATTAATATAATATCTAACTGTAAATTGCTAAGCAACGTAGTATTATACCCTATCAACTAATAATGAATGCACACGTTAAGATATTCAATACCTTGAAGCCAGGCGAGTCATCTGTGTTTCCATTGGGCCGAATGCGGATGTATACCTTTTTTATTGTGGTTAACTTTTTTGCTGCCATCCCGAGGTATTTCCTGAAACTACAGAGCGGTATTATTTTTCATGGATCACTATTTCTTGCCTCCGTGGCGTGGGCCATAATTACCTGGGAATTTATTTTACTGATCGGAAAGCTACTGGAGAAACGATTTCCCATTGCTACTAATTTGGTATTCCGATTCGTCATTCAAATTGTCTTAACGTATCCCGTTGTTACATTTTTGGGAGATGGAATGTTTGGCGCGGCGTCTTTCATATTTAATATTCCGCTAAATCCTGCCCTTGTTACCATCGGGTACTTACTCTATTTTCTGATGACACTTATTCTAAACCTCGTTTATTTTGGAACCATTTATTTTTTCAATTGGAAAAAGGAGCTTATTCATCTTGGTGGAATCCAGCGGGAACAAGCAATTGTTAAGTATGATAGCTTACGAAATCAACTCAACCCACATTTTTTATTCAACGCGCTCACGTCCCTGAATAGTCTGATATTTGAAAATCAACAACTGGCCTCTGACTTTTTGCAACAGCTATCAAAAGTGTATCGATATGTTCTCCAAAATAAGG
>DASQTN010000797.1:0-6447 GCA_035641895.1 Chryseolinea sp.
TCTTTTGGCTCGCCAGGTAGGTGTTCCTGCTCTTGTGGTATTCATGAATAAGGTTGATTTGGTTGACGATGCTGAATTGTTAGACCTTGTTGAAATGGAGGTTCGTGAGTTGATGTCAGCCTATAGCTTCCCTGGCGATACAATGCCAGTGATCAGAGGATCAGCATTGGGTGCGCTAAATGGCGAACCAAAATGGGTGGAGAAAGTGGAAGAACTTATGACTGCAGTTGATGAGCATATTCCTATTCCTGTTCGTCTTATTGACAAGGATTTCCTTATGCCCGTTGAAGACGTATTCTCTATTACTGGTCGTGGAACTGTTGCTACCGGTCGTATCGAACGTGGTATTATCAAGACTGGTGACCCTGTTCAGATCCTTGGTATGGGCGCTGAAAACCTTACTTCTACCATCACTGGGGTCGAAATGTTCCGCAAAATCCTTGATAGAGGTGAAGCTGGCGATAACGTAGGACTTTTGCTCCGTGGTATTGAAAAAGAGCAAATTAAGAGAGGTATGGTTATCTGTAAACCTGGCTCTGTTACTCCTCACGCTAAGTTCAAAGCTGAAGTTTACGTGTTGTCAAAAGAAGAAGGTGGCCGTCATACGCCATTCTTTAATAAATATCGTCCTCAATTCTATTTCCGTACGACCGATGTTACAGGTGAAGTAATGCTTCCTGCCGGTGTGGAAATGGTAATGCCTGGCGATAACATCTCCATTGAAGTACAATTGATCAATAAGATCGCTATGGAAAAAGGTCTTCGTTTCGCGATTCGTGAAGGCGGCCGTACTGTAGGATCAGGTCAGGTTACTGAAATATTAGACTAAGCTAAAAGCATAAAGCAAAAAGCAGAAAGTTGAATGTCATATTCACTTTCTGCTTTTTTAATTGGCGTAAGAATTTGACTTCAAGTTGGAATGCAGTCAAAAACTTTAAGCTTTTTGGCATTCAGCTTTTTACTTTCCAGCTTTTTCTTCTACCTTTGCAGTCCTTTTGGGCTGAGGGTATCGGGTGCGGTCCTAAAGGATTGGGTAATCGCATAAAAACGTTAAAACAAACGGGTGTAGCTCATCCCGATAGTTATCGGGAGGTAGAGTAGCTGAGAAACAGCTTCAGACCGGAGTGAAACTTAAAAAAACGGGTGTAGCTCAATTGGTAGAGTAGCGGTCTCCAAAACCGTTGGCTGGGAGTTCGAGTCTCTCCACCCGTGCAAATCCTAGATTAGAAATTAAATGGAGAAAGTAAAAACCTACGTAACGGAGTCCTGGGATGAGATCAAGAACAAAGTTACTTGGTCCAAATACAGTGAATTGCAGGGCAGTGCTATTCTGGTTCTGGTGGCTTCTACCATTTTTGCCGTAGTAATAGGAGCTATTGACTGGGTTTTTAAGACTGGTCTTGAATGGTTTTATAGAGAATTTTAATGCAGAAGGTAATGGCCGAACTGAAATGGTATGTTCTCAGGGTCGTCAGTGGCCAGGAAAAAAAGGTTAAATCCTATTTGGAAACTGAGATCGAACGCTCAAAACTGACGGATTTTATTCCTCAGGTTTTGATTCCTTCTGAAAAAGTATACGAAATGAGAAACGGTAAGAAGCGTGTTCGTGAGCGCAACTTCTTTCCGGGTTATGTTCTTATTTCCGCCGACCTCTCCAATGGGGAGGCCTATCATGCTGTGAATAGTATTCCTGGTGTGATCGGGTTTCTCGGCAACAACGGTACCGGGGCTTCCAAAGATCCAGTTCCTCTTCGTCAATCGGAGGTAAACAGGATACTCGGTAAAGTTGATGAGATTGACGAATTCGAGGAAAAGCTCGATACACCATTTATTAAAGGTGAGTCTGTAAAAGTAATGGATGGTCCATTCAGCGGATTTACCGGAACAGTTGAGGAGATTTTTGAAGACAAAAAGAAACTTAACGTAATGGTGAAAATTTTCGGTCGGAACACTCCGGTCGAATTAAGTTATATGCAGGTAGAAAAGCTAGATTAAGATAACAATGGCTAAACAAATTACAGGTTATCTGAAATTACAGGTAAAAGGAGGTCAGGCAAATCCGGCACCCCCCATAGGGCCTGCGTTGGGTAGTAAAGGTCTTAACATCATGGACTTTTGCAAACAATTCAACGCGCGTTCTCAGGATAAGCAAGGTCAGATATTGCCGGTTTTGATTACAATGTACAATGACAAATCATTTGATTTTGTCATCAAAACACCACCAGCTGCTGTGTTGATTTTAGATGCCGCGAAAAAACAAAAGGGCTCCGCTGAACCTAACCGTACTAAGGTTGGATCAATCACGTGGGCTCAGGTAAAAACTATTGCAGAAACAAAAATGCCGGACCTCAACTCATTTAAGGTTGAGTCCGCCATGAAAATGGTCGCAGGTACTGCAAGAAGTTTAGGAATCACTGTTTCGGGTACTCCCCCATGGGAAAAATAATTTAAGCGATGGCAAAAATTTCTAAAAACAGAAAGGCAGTCCTTGCGAAATACAATCCTGAGAAGGAGTATTCCCTGGAAGACGCTTCTAAGCTTATAAAAGAAATTTCTTTTACAAAGTTTGATGCATCTGTAGATATCGATATCCGTCTTGGCGTAGATCCCAAGAAATCTGACCAAATGGTTAGAGGTGTGGTAGCATTGCCGCACGGTATTGGTAAGACGGTTCGTGTACTGGTGCTTTGTACGCCTGATAAAGTTCAGGATGCAAAGGATGCAGGTGCCGAGCATGTAGGTTTGGATGAGTTCATCCAAAAAATTGAAGGTGGATGGACAGACATCGATGTGATTATCTGTACCCCTACCGTTATGGCAAAGGTTGGTAAGCTGGGTAAAATACTCGGACCACGCGGACTTATGCCAAATCCAAAATCAGGAACTGTTACGCTTGACGTCGGAAAAGCCGTGAAAGAAGTTAAAGCCGGTAAAATCGATTTCAAAATTGATAAGCAAGGGATTATTCATTGCAGTGTTGGAAAAGCTTCCTTCCCGGCCGACAAAATCCGGGACAATGCTGCGGAAATGATCAATGTTGTAGCAAAACTGAAACCAGCCTCGGCAAAAGGTGCGTATTTTCAAAGCATCACATTGTCAACAACAATGAGCCCGGGTATTGCAGTAGATACAAATTCAGTTGCTGGTGTTTAAGTAATAAAGACATGACCAGAGAAGAAAAAGCACAAATTATAGACGAGCTTTCCGCAAAGTTTGCTGATAACAGTCACTTCTATATCACCGATGCAACAGGTTTTACTGTTGAGCAAGTGAATAATTTTAGAAGACTCTGTTTCAAAAGCGGAGTAGAATATAAAGTATATAAGAATACTCTTATTCGAAAAGCGCTTGAGAAACAAGAAGGTGTTGACTATTCTCCTTTGTTTGACACATTGCATGGATTCTCCGGAGTAATTTTCTCCAAAGAAGCAGGTAATGCACCGGCAAAGGTGATACAAGAGTTTCGAAGGAAACTTGAAGGCAAACCAGTTTTAAAAGCTGCATCTATCGACTCAGCCCTCTTTATAGGGGATGAGAATGTAAAATTGCTAAGTGAGCTGAAATCTAAAAATGAGCTCATTGGCGAAGTTATTTCCCTGCTCCAATCACCTGCTAAAAATGTACTCTCTGCGCTGCTTAGCGGCAAGAATACAGTTGCTGGTTTGGTTAAAGCACTGGAAGAACGTGGAACTAAATAATCATTGAAAAAGAATCTAATTAAACTTTACTAAAATGGCCGACATTAAAGCACTCGGAGATCAACTCGTTGAACTCACTGTTAAAGAGGTAAATGAACTAGCTAGCTACCTGAAAGAAACGCATGGAATTGAACCAGCAGCTGCTGCTGTTGTAGCAGGTCCTGCTGCAGGTGGTGCAGGCGGTGGTGCTGCCGCTGCTGCTGAAAAAACTAATTTCGATGTAGTATTAAAAGCTCCTGGCGCTAACAAACTTCAAATCGTTAAGTTAGTGAAAGAACTTACTGGCCTTGGCTTGAAAGAAGCTAAGGACTTAGTAGATGGCGCTCCTAAAACTATCAAAGAAGGATTACCAAAGGACGAAGCGGAAAATCTTAAGAAACAACTTACTGAAGCTGGTGCTGAAGTAGAGTTGAAATAACCTTCTGGATGACGAAGGGCTCCGTCTAACAATATCTGGTTAGACCCCGTGGCTGTCTCGATTATGATCGGGAGCAGCGGGGTCTATTCCTATTTTGTACCCTACAATCAACTATCACTTGTTCTCCGTCTAGGATCTTAGAACTTTAAACGTTAAATACCTTGGCAAAGAAGACTATAAACGGTAGAATCGATTTCTCTCAGAGCGAGAGAGTCCTTGACTATCCCGATTTTCTGGATCTTCAACTCCAGTCTTTCAAAGATTTTTTACAAATCGAAACACCAGCCGAAAAAAGACAAAACGAAGGTCTTTATAAGGTTTTTGCGGAAAACTTCCCAATAAGTGATTCGCGCGAAAACTTTGTGCTGGAATTCGTTGATTATACCATCGATCCTCCTAAGTACAATGTTGATGAGTGTATCGACAGAGGACTTACATTTTCTGTTCCCTTAAAAGCAAAACTTCGCCTCACTTGTAATGATGAGGACAATGAAGATTTCCAAACTATCGAGCAGGAAGTATTCCTTGGTAATATTCCGTATATGACGGAAAAGGGCTCCTTCGTAATTAATGGAGCTGAACGTGTTATTGTTTCTCAATTGCACCGTTCGCCAGGTGTATTCTTTGCGATGAGCAAACATACAAATGGTACGAAGTTGTACTCGGCCCGTATCATTCCATTCAAAGGATCGTGGATTGAATTTGCTACCGATGTAAATGCTGTAATGTATGCTTACATCGACCGGAAGAAGAAATTTCCTGTGACCACTTTGCTTCGCGCAATTGGTTATGGTTCAGATAAAGATATCCTCGATCTCTTCGGATTGTCTGAAGAAGTTGAGGCTTCAAAAAGTACTTTAAAGAAAGTTGTTGATAGAAAACTGGCGGCCCGTGTTCTTAAAACATGGACTGAGGATTTCGTGGATGAGGATACCGGTGAAGTTGTTTCTATCGATCGCAACGAAGTGTTGTTGGAGCGTGATCATACCATTACGTCAGAAGATGTAGAGGTGATCCTTGACTCTGGTGTAAAATCAATCATTTTGCACCGTGATGATATCAACATCGCTGACTATCACATCATCTTCAATACGCTGGCAAAAGATACTTCCAACTCTGAAAAAGAAGCTGTGGAGTATATCTATCGCCAGTTAAGAAATACAGAAGCGCCTGATGAACAAACAGCACGTGATATTATTCAGAGCTTGTTCTTCAGCGAAAAACGCTATGATCTTGGTGAAGTTGGTCGTTACAGAATCAACAAAAAACTTGGCCTTGATTTAAGTTTTGATCACCGCGTGTTAACGAAGGATGATATCATCCTTATTGTAAAATACCTTATCGGTTTAATTAACTCGAAAGCTGTTGTCGATGATATCGATCACTTGAGCAACAGACGTGTTAGAACTGTAGGGGAGCAGTTGTATTCTCAATTCGGCGTTGGATTGGCTCGTATGGCCCGTACCATCAAAGAAAGAATGAACGTTCGCGACAACGAAGAATTTAAGCCTGTTGATTTGATCAACGCGCGTACATTGTCTTCGGTAATCAACTCGTTCTTCGGAACCAATCAGCTTTCTCAGTTTATGGATCAAACCAATCCATTGGCTGAGATCACGCACAAGCGCAGAATGTCGGCACTCGGTCCAGGTGGTTTGTCACGTGAACGTGCGGGCTTTGAAGTTCGTGACGTGCATTATACTCACTATGGTCGTTTGTGTACGATTGAAACTCCGGAAGGTCCGAACATCGGTTTGATTTCTTCCCTTTGTGTTCATGCAAAAGTGAACAAGATGGGATTCATCGAAACACCTTATCGCAAAGTTGAAAATGGTAGGGTAAAGACGAAGGATCAAGTCATATTCCTTACTGCTGAAGAAGAAGACACGCACTACATTGCACAGGCAAAGGTGGCTATTAAGCCTACCGGTGAATTCATAGATGAAAAGATTAAAGCACGCTTTGAAGGGGACTTCCCAGTCATTGAGCCAAAGGATCTCAAGTACATGGATATCGCACCCAATCAAATCGTTTCGGTTGCTGCCTCGATGATTCCGTTCCTGGAACACGATGATGCTAACCGTGCGCTGATGGGTTCAAACATGCAACGGCAGGCTGTTCCTTTGATCAGGCCTGAAGCTCCTATCGTCGGTACTGGACTTGAAGCACGCGTTGCTCTAGATTCGCGTGCCTTGATACTCGCTGAGGGTAATGGTACCGTTGAGTTTGTCGATGCTAAGAAAATAACCATCAAGTATGAGGTTTCTGAAGAACAACAGCATACAAGCTTTGAAGACGACTTCAGACATTATACTCTGATCAAATTCAGAA
>DASQTN010000798.1:0-5009 GCA_035641895.1 Chryseolinea sp.
GCTACGACATCATACCCGGCAGCAATAAATCAGCTTTACGAAAATGGCGCACACCTTTACATTTACAAAACCAAAGATACTTTCGCCTTCATAAAATCCATTCAACATCTGTTGTCTATTAATTGGAAGGTAAATATCGGCCAGCCACCCCGAGAAGAATTTGTTCTCGCCCTCTAGTTGCGATCGATATAACCATTTGTTGCAAATTTGAATAAAATTCAAAAGACGGGGTTGCACTGGACTTTGGTGCCCTCTGCATTAACCATACCGTTACAACTTGTTTTTCTTCTTGCTAAAAAAAGGACCCTCGCACGACCTCTTCCAACAAGAGGGAAAGTCCCTTCGTTGCGTTGGACAACAGCGGTCGCGAGTTTAGCTCCTTTACATATTTAAAAAGTTTTAAGATGGGATATAAAAGCGGGTATAAAATAAGAATAACGACCCATGATGCCAGGAATACAAAACTTTTTTTCAACAGCCGTGATGTTTTCACAAACGACATGAAAGAAAAATTTTTCACCAGCAACAGCAAACGAAAATTCAAGCTTACCAAACCCTGAGCCCAACAAACTGCCACTTCTTTGAACAGTTTTAAAGGTTGATTTCTGAAAGCTTTTTTTCGGTGCGCGAGATGCATTCGAAACAGGTACAGGAATTCTTTGATCAGGTGATCATCGAACAACCTTGGTTGAAGAGTTTTGTTAGGACCTGTTATCAACGTATCGGCACAATAATAGGCATCCTTTGTATGCAACAGTTCCATCCACAAATCGACATCTGCATAAAAGCCGTAACGTTTTTTTAAAAAGCCACGTTGTTCTACCAAATCCTTTCTTACCATCGCTTCACCCCACACGGGCGATCCGAAATACCAGTTTCTAAAGAAAATTTTCTTTAATAAAAAATCTCCAGGAATTACGCCTTCGTTAAATGAGTCGTCGAAATGGAGAAGATTGTCGTTTTCGTCAGTAGTACCGATTGAATTAAACACAAATCCAACCGAATCATTTTGAGATATCGCATTGTACCATTGTTCGATTAAATCTGACCTGAATCGATCTCCATCATGAAGGATTGCAATGTATGGATAAATTGATTTTTGTATCCCAAAGTTACAATTGGCGGGCATCTGCAAATTGCTGGAGTGACGGTAATATTTTATTCGCTTATCCTGTGCAACAAATTCCTGACAAATTGCTTCAGTAGAATCCGTGGAACAATCGTCACAAATGATTAACTCAAAGTCTTTAAAAGTCTGATTCAAAATATCCTGAATGGATAATTTTAAGCGTGCGGCCCGGTTATATGTCACTAAAATTATGCTTACCATTCAAAAATTGCTTAAAGTTGATATATAAAAATCAGTAGTCCTTGCGTTGCTGTAGTCTTTCAAATTGAGAAAAGTGGCATACAAAATCGCGATAAGCTGCAATCGGTAAAAGCTTGTAGCCAAAGAGTGATACCCCGCCTCTTGATATCAGACCCTATAAAAACAGAAGTTGATTAGAATGGTTACCGAAATATCGGAAAAAAAAGGGAAAAACTCCGCTAACGTTTTCGGAATTCGCCAGTTTGCGGAATATTATTCGGGAGGTAATTTAAAGGAAATTGTGAACGTCGTGCCCTCTCCAATGGTGCTGAGTACCTCAACATCAGCGTTATGGCTGTTCAGAATATTCTTAGTTGATGTGAGTCCCAGCCCCATTCCACTAGGCTTATCCGTATAAAAGGGATCAAATAATTTCTCAATATCCTCTTGTGCGATGCCTTTCCCGTTGTCGCTAATGAGGGCCACAACGGCACCGTTTTTCAATTCAGCACTCACCTTTAGCACGCCTTTGCCTGGCTGCATCGCCTCAAGGCCATTAATAATTATATTAAGCAATGCGATTTTTATTTTTTCCTTATCGACTAAAACTCGGGGCAAGTCACTTTGAAAACTTTTCTCGAGCTTGATCTGATTTAGGTTTATCCGATCGGTGGACAATGAGAGCGTCTGATCGAGAATGTCCGTGATCGGTGTTAACTCAAGATTTAACTCCCTGGGTTTTGATGAATTCAACATCTCGCTGATGAGCTGTTCGATACGATTTGCATTTCTCTCAATGATCTCACTGTAAAGCGTGACATCGGCATTCTGCGAAGAAATTTCTTCTTTTAATTGATCAAAGGCCAGTGTTAAATTGGTCAAGGGATTTCTTACCTCATGGGCAATCGTTCGCGCAATCTTACCGGTCATCGACAGCCGTTCGGCAATCAACATATCACGTTCAGCTTTTTTGCGCATAGTCTGATCGTGCATAATCCCCTGATAGCAACAAAATTCAGATAGCTGATCCGGAATAAAAACACAATTTACCAGACATCCTTTTTTTGTTCCGTTCTTACTTAACAAAGAAGCATCGAAATCTCTCACCTGCTCAACTTCCTTTAGGATGGTATAAAACCTGTCGTACTCATCTTGATTTGCAAACACGTCGCTGATCCTAAGTAGAAGTGCTTCTTTCTTCGTATAATTAAAAAACTTTAAAAACGACTCATTAACATCGACCAATTGAAGGTGTTCATTTGCAAGAAATATGGGATCAATGGAACGTTCAAAGAGCGAGCGATACCTTTTTTCTTTTTCATCCAGCTCACGAATAACTTTCGCCTGACTTATCGCATATCTGATACTCCGTTCCAGAATAGGGCCATTTAGTTCCGTTTTTATAAGATAATCCGCAGCGCCAAAACGGGTGGCATCCAGATCTACTTTCAAATCTCCCTGGCCCGTCAATAAAATACTCGGTGTGATAACTCCCTTTTGTTGTGCAAATTTGATGAGATCTAAACCTGTTTCACTTCCCAAACGATAATCAATAAGGAAAACATCGTGGCTTCCCAGGACCATTTTTAATCTTGCCTGCTCTGGCTTCGGCTCCCATTCGAGCTCAAAGTTAAAATTCTCGCTTTCTGCAAGGTATTCCCTAACCAATAGTACATCATCTTCATCATCCTCAATCAGCAAAACTTTGACCGGTGTAGTCTTCATAATATGAAACAGATAACGTTTTTTTACCCTGTAAGTTTATAATTTATTTTATTTTAGCTGACTGGCAGCACCACAAAAAATTCAGATCCAACATTTTCCTTGCTTCGCGCCGTAATGTATCCCTTATGGTTGGCTACAATTTTCCGGCAGATTGCCAACCCGATGCCCGTACCCTCATATTCAGCCCTGCCGTGCAGGCGTTGAAAAATGTTAAAGATTTTTTCGTTGAACCTTTCTTCGAAGCCGATGCCGTTATCTTTTACAGTAATCATTACGTATGGGATATCAGCTAATGCCACACCCCACACCTTTTTTATTTCCGACAATTTTACGTTTTTTCCAGACACTTCAACATAGGGAACTTCATTAGGCTTATGAAATTTAATTGCATTATTCACTAAGTTTTGAAAAAGGCGTCGTATCTGCATTTTCTCCCCACTCAGAAAAGGCATTTTGCCGATCTTAAGCACCGCCCCCTCACGTTTAATTTGAATATCCAAATCCTCCACAACTTCTTCCATGACTTTATTCATATCAACGCGTTGAAAGGCGTCGTTATTCTTTGCCAACCGTGAAAAAGCAAGCAAGTCTTCAATTAGCCCCTGCATGCGAACAGATGCTGACTGCATGCGATTAATATAATCTTCGCCCTGATCATCCAGTTGTTGTTTGTACCGCGAGGAAAGCCGATCTCCAAAGGCCCTGATTTTCCTAAGAGGTTCCTGAAGATCGTGCGACGCTACATATGCAAACTGTTCTAGGTCCTCATTAGATCGCTTTAATTCAGCAGTGTATTGTTCAAGTTGTGCTTCGTACATTTTTTGATCGGTTACATCAATGACTGTTCCCAATATGTCTAACGTTGACTTAGTATTTGACTGCCTGGGTTTTGACGTTAGGGACAGATACCTTAGCGTACCATTTATTTCAACCCTGTATTCAAAGGACGTACCTTCTCGGTCCGCAATCGCATTTTTAAGAAGATCATCTAAGCCCGTCTGGTCTTCTGGATAAACATTTTCGAAAAAAGAATTCCAGGACGGCGTGAATGTTTTTGGATCCTTGCTCAAGATCTTATACAATCCATCAGACCAGACTAGCTCTTTTGTCGATCCGTCCCACTTCCAACTACCCATATTCGCAAGCGCCTCGGCGTCCTTCAATAACAGTCCCCGCTCCTCTAAAATAAGAAGCTGTCGTTTTTGATTGGTAATATCAGAGAACGTGACCACAAAACCATCTTCCAATTTCACAACGGTTACGTTATACCAACCGTTAAAATATTCATCCTGATAAAACCGCTCAAACTGAGCAGGCTTCCCAGATTCCACAACTTCTTTGAACGTATCAAATAAATCTTCATTTTCAATCGGAAATATAGACCTCAGCTCATTTCCGATAAGTTCACTCTCTAACCGTCCTGTGGATTTCGAGGCAATAGTATTTGATAATATCAATTCGAAATCTACTATCGCATTCGTTTCGCGATTTCGTTTTGCCCTAAATGCCATGATACCGTCGAGCGAGTTATCCAAAACGCTCCGCAATGTTTTTTGCGTAAACTCCCTGGTACCTACTTCACTTCTTAGTGCGAGAATATTTTCATTTAGCCGGCCTTCTGCAATTCTCTGTTTGTCTAGTGCATCATTAACTTTAGAGAATAGTAAAGAAACTCCAATTAAAGCAGTCAAGGTAAAGAGGAGCAACGCTATTGGCGCAATATTCCGAAAGTCGCTTTCGCTGCTGAGGCTTACTTCGAAAATTTTGCTTTCAACATCCCTTATCCTTTTTATCACTGAACGAATCTCGTTCATATTATTTCGTCCAGCCAATAGCAAGGCATTTTCCTTGGAACTAAGCGGTCCGGAATTTTTTAATGGCAGTATTTTGTGAATGATATTAAATTGTCGGTTAATTAGAATCTCCAGCGTATCAACTTTTTTAGATACCACTACATTATCCTTTACCAGACTGT
>DASQTN010000799.1:0-5084 GCA_035641895.1 Chryseolinea sp.
TATCCGGGCAAGCATTTAATGGAGCAGGTGACACAAAAACGCCCACAAAGATCAACCTGGTTTTTTTCTGGCTTATACAAATTCCCCTCTCGTACTACCTGGCTATTCAATTGGATTGGCAACATTCGGGAGTATTTTGGGGCGTATTCATTTCAGAAACTTCGGTTGGGCTATTTACCCTGTGGTTGTTTTCAAGGGGAGGATGGAAGAACGCAAAAGTCTGAAAAGGTAAATAACCAGCTTGCGTATAGCCTGCGTTAGGCGACGGATTCTTTTCCTGGGATTTCCCCGGTATCCAGCAGCTTTTCATGGACGATCTTTGGAATTTCTTCCCGGTAAATTAGTCCTAACCTGGCGGCGTGTTCGGCCGCTTCCACTGTATTGTCAACAATAACCATTTCCACCTTCTCGCCGGCAACTTGTTTCGAAATTTCGAGTGCAATCTTTTCCCGATCAGATAATTGAACATCACGGATGTATACTGCAAGGATCCGTCCCGGAAACTTTTTAACAATCTCCTGATATATCTTAGGATCGTCTTGGCCAGAGTCTCCGATCAATACAAAATTCAGATGTGGATACCTACCGAGTATATTCTTGATTTCTTTAAACTTATGTCCCATGTGATCAGCGCTCTCTTTATTGGCATCAAGTCCAAAATCCCTAAGCAACAGCGGTCCCTCAGGAATGTCATTGATATCCAGAAAATCGATCAACAGATCATACAAATTCCAGGGGCTGCTTGACACGTAAAAAAAAGGATTATTGCGTTTACCATTTCTGCCTAACAGAAGTGACTTATAAAATTCGGAAACGCCGGCAAAGGGAAGCCGTGTGTGAGCATTATGAAAAAAGGTATTTCTTGCCATCGCCAACAGACTTGTGGCACTCGTCTTTACAATAGTATCGTCAATGTCGCTGATAACACCATACTCTGCATCGGAGGGTGGTACTAATACATTTGCAATATTTTTTACGCCAGGCAAAAACGAGATAGGCGCATCGATAAGTTCTACTTCCACTTCGTGCCACAGTTCCAACGAGGGTAGGGGCTTCTCCGTAAAAAGATCGAGAGTAAAATACCCCTCATTGTCTGTGGTAACGTCGTGTAATTTATCCTGAAAATTTATTTTTAAGTCAGCGTAGGGCACTTCGTCACTTTCGAAACGCTTGTACATATTCACGAGATTACCCCAAGTCGAATCGCTGCCAGATGATTTGATAATGGTTTTTTGTTTCAGAACACGACCCTTCACATACAGATGCTTCGCAGTGCCGTAGCTCCGATACGTGACAATCTGCAATGGTTGATCCCCTTGAAGCCTTTTTCTAAGCGCAAGTGCCAAAGCATCATAGTTTTCCTCAATCTCCAGCGCAAGCCTTGCAAAACGTTTTTTTATTTTCGACATGACCCAGAATGCTCCCTTTTTTGAAGAGGTAATTTAAGATAAAAAGTTGCAGCTGAAGCAAGCGGGCGTACTACACTTTTGCAGAACGGGACTAAAGTCCATTGAAGGCACCGATCAATTGCCACGGGCTTAAGCCCGTGGCAATTGAGATTATTTTAGCGAAGGGCTTTAGCCCAGCAAAGTTTTTTGCAAAGTGTCGTACACCTAAGCAAGCCAGAATACCGATCGAGAGTTTTTATCCTTGGCGAAACAGTGACCTGGCAATGTATGTACCTAATTGAAACCGATTTTCATTTTTTACCAAAAATAGAAATCATCGTTCCTTAGTCGGCTTAACCGGAATAGAAAGAGAACAGAATTCTGATAAGGAGTCTTTAGGCATCGAACCATTAGTCTTTGAATACCTGCACGCACTGAGGTTAATTTTTCTTGTATCATAAAATTTCACTTTAATCACCTTCACGTACAAAAGTGAAGGACGTACAGCAATGAAGTGGGTAACTTTGTATCTTATTCAGACAATCTTGTTGCACGAGTAATTAATTCGCATACTCGCTTGGAGAGACTCCAAATTTTTTACGAAACCGCTTAGAGAAATAAGATTGTTCATTGAATCCAACGGCATAGCCTATCTGCGCTACGTTATCTGCCTTAGCGCGGATAAGATGTGCAGCCCGTTGTAACCTTAAGTCGTTTATAAGCTCGCTGGGAGATGTGTTGATCAATGCCTTTACCTTCCGGAACAACTGCGCCCTGCTCAGATTCATTTCTTCAGCCAGGATTTCAACGCTAAAGTGTGAATTGCTAATATTTGACTCAATTGCTGATTTTACTTTCAAAATAAATTTTTGATCGAGTGAGAGCTCTTCCGGCTCCGTCGCCTGGTGTTGGCTTGCGAGTTCTTTTTTTAAATTTTCAGCAAGCTTTTTACGAAGGCTTAATAAGTTTTGTACCCTTACCTGTAATTCTTCCATCGAAAAAGGTTTTGCGAGATAGTCGTCCGCGCCCGTTTTCAATCCCTCTATTCGGGAAGAAGCGTCCGCTTTCGCCGTGAGTAAAATCACAGGTATATGACAAGTCCGTTCGTCAGTTTTAATTTTTGTTGAAAAATCAAGGCCATTTAACTTAGGCATCATCACATCTGAGATGATCAAGTCAGGGATGCGTTTCAATGCCTCGCTAATACCTTCTTCACCATTGGAGGCCAATAATATGGTAAACTGGTTTCTGAAACCCGAGGCAATGAAATGTCGAAGATCAGAATTGTCCTCTACAATCAGAATTGATGCCTTTTCTTCCGTATTAATTTCTAAGAAACCTTCTGGTTCCTCATCACTTGAATACATCGGTTGGGCACCTGATTCAGGGATTGCCCGGTGTAAATGAAGTTCTGTAGCGGTGGCAGCATGTAACAGCGGCAAGGTAACCTCAATGCACGTACCTTCATTCAATTCACTTTTAAGACTGATGTTACCACCATATAGCTTTACCAATTCGTTTACAAGTGATAATCCAAGCCCAGTCCCTGGCTGACCCTCCTCACCGTCATTTTTCAGCTGATAAAATGGCGAAAAAACATTAGCCAGCTCTTCCTTAGGTATCCCTTTACCGGTATCCATCACCGAGATAGTCATTTCATTTTTGTCGGGATGTATTTGAAAAGTAAAGATCACCTCACCGTCGATTGGCGTAAATTTGAATGCATTGAACAGAATATTGTTAACGATTTTCTCTACTTTATCTGCATCATATCCAACAGATTTTTCCACCGGTAAAATATTTTTTGTAAAAGTAATTTGCTTGTGTTCCGCGAGAGAATCAAATGAGGCGGTTAACAGTTGAAGAAACTCTCCGAGGTTCCCATGTTGAATGAATAGTTCCATTTTTCCAGCTTCAAGCTTTGACAAGTCCAGCAACTGATTTACCAATGACAATAGCCGCTGGGCATTACGTTGAATCATGCGGAATGTTTTCTTTTGTGCCGTTGGCAGTTGAGAGTTTCGCAATTGTTCTTCTACCGGTCCAAGAATCAACGATAGGGGTGTGCGAAATTCATGTGATATGTTGGCAAAGAACCGGGATTTTAAAGAATCGTTTTCTTTTAACTTTTCGTTCAACGATTGCTGCGTTTGCAGTAATTGACGGTCTTTTACCGCGCGAAGCTTTTGTAACCTGTAGATGATAACGATGGTGATTATCAGCAAGAGAGCTCCCACAATCAGGACATTCGTCCAAATCCTTTGAATGGTTTTCTCCTGCTCAAGCAATTGGATTCTTTGCTCCTGTTTCTCTTTTTCAAAACGAGTCTCCAGTTCAACGATCTGCCTCGTTTTCGAACCATTGAGTAGGCTGTCACGAACATCGTAGTACGAACGCATGTAATTAAATGCTTCCGTCGTTTTTCCTTCCCGCAATCTCAAGTCGACTAAAGCATAGTACACGTGGCGACTCACCCGCTTGAGCCCAAGCTTGCGGGAGATCTGTAAAGATCCCTTCAGATAGTGATCGGCTTCCACATAGTTTCTTTTTTGAATATGCGCCCGGCCAATGTCGGCAATAATGCCCGCTTCCGCGGACTTGTTTCTGGTTTCTTTCGCACTGCTTAATGCTTTGGTAAAGTACTCAAGACCTTTGTCAGGATCGTCTTCGAGATAAATCTCTCCGATATTCGAAAGAACCTGTGAAACGTGAAATTTTGAGGTCGCATGTTCGTCTGTCACCAGCAAGGCCTTAGTATAGTAGGCCAGCGCACTGTCCTTCAAATCACGAGTGTAGTCAATCACACCAGCGAGATTATATACTCTTGCCAGGAGGTCCCAATTTTTTTGTTGAGTTGACAGACGCTCTGCCTGTCGGATGTATGAGACAGCTTTTGCGAGTTCTTGCTGATCCCGGTAGCTGATGGCAAGGACCCTATACGTTTCAGCCAATATATTGGTAAGGTGTTCCTTTTGTGCAATATTTACTGCTCGCAAAGCTTTTTCAATGGCGCGCTCGCTATCGCCCAAGGCCCAGTAACAATGTGCCTGTCGAAAGCATGCTGTCGCAATCCCAGACTGAAATTCAATTGGCTCAGCTAACCGCAGGGCCTCTTCAGCATATTGAAGCGATTTGTTAAAATCAAGCCACTGATACTGATAGCTCAGCATATTGAGAATATTCACCTGAAGAGTGTCCTCCTTTTGATGACGACTTAGCTCCACCAAGAGACTATCAACGGTCTGTACCTGTGCTATCGCACTATTAATCAATAGGTAACAAAAAAATACAGTAAAATACTTCATTAGCAGAGAGGGTAGAATCAGTTGTACGTAACTTAAGGAAACGAGTTTTAGTTTGAATGACATCCTAGTCGTTGGATCCATGAATGGTATGCAACAACCATGGCCAAAGTACATATTCAAATCGTTTGCGAAAGATGCCCACATGACCCACCCGAAGCGACGTAAAGTTTCGGACTTCCAGTTTGATTAGCTGACACGGCGCATTAGGGAAGAACTGCATCATCAGTGATGCGGTCTTATCATTGGCGATATAATCATCGCTTATGTAAATCGCCGTAATAGGGATAGTGAAGTTATAGAACCGATCCGATTGGATACTGTTTTTAAGGAAGTCCATGTAGTAGGTTTTGCTAATGCACCATGACCTCCATTCGAGAAGCGCATTGCGGGG
>DASQTN010000800.1:0-6334 GCA_035641895.1 Chryseolinea sp.
AGTCCCTTCCGAACCCAACGCTAATATGTTTATATGCTGGAAGTATACAATTGGTAGGGTCAAATTCAACCCAGCCGATAGAAGGAAAATAAACCGATACCCAGGCATGGGATGCATCCGCACCTACTAGTTTTTCTTTTCCGGGAGGTGGTATCGTCTCGAGATACCCACTCACATAACGGGCTGCAAGGCCCATGTTCCGAAGGCAGCTTATCATCAGGTGAGCAAAATCCTGACAAACACCTTTCTTAATTTCTACTACTGATTCAACAGGCGTGTTTATCGTCGTAAATCCAGGTTTGAATTCAATCGTTTTGTATATTTTTTGCATCAGGGCATTACATGATGACCACAAAGTAGAGTCTTCCACAAAACAATCTGCAGCAAATTCACGGATCACTTCACTGAACGGAACATATGGTGACGGAAGCGTGTATTGAATGATATCAAAAGTGTCGGTCTTCTGTTCCGCGAGAAGGGATTTTACTTCTTGCCACAATAAGGGTGATTGAAAGGCCTCATTAACGTGTGGCCTATCCTCAAGACTCACTTCACTCACGGCTGTAATCTTCAAGTGCTTATGCTCCTTGTAGGTCGAAAAATAAACCAACGTGTTCCCAAAAAAATCTTTCCGATACATTAGTTCATCTGGTGAAGGAACGATTTTTATGTTAGACGAGATCAGTGAATGATAGGGAAGATCCAGGGGTGTGAGACATAATCGGTTATGACATAATCCCACGGCGTCCTGATAAGTATATTCTGTGATGTGTCTGATCTGGTAGCGCATCAGATTTCGAGTTTAAAATTATCTTTGGACCCTTGCGACTGATACGTTGAATGACTGAAGTAGTTTGCCGTCAGTTTCAATGACAAGTCTGAAATCTTCGCACTGAGTTGTTCACAGGTTCGATCCAATTCGATTCTGAAATCCAAATCAGGATCAGCTTCCATTAATGTTTCGATATCCAACAATCTGACTTTACTATAACACTCAAAAGCCAGGTTGGCAACGTCATGCATTCCTTTTTCTTTTTGTGGAAGCTGCTCGATAAACTTCAGCAATTGTTCCAACTGTGATAAAATAGAAATCGGATTTTGCTTATTCAAAAATAAAAGATCCAATGCGGGTGCAATATCAAAGTACGTTCGATAAACCGATCTGAAATTCGAAAGATTCTGATTGCTGACCAATAACGCTTCTAATATTTGGAACGCAGTGCTTTCTTCATACTTAAATGTTAGCAACGCGCGATATTGAACCAGCTCTAAAGAAAGCTCTTCAATCAATTGTCCAATGCGATACATTAGCCATCCCTCGCCGCGATACATGCTCTGACGATTCATCTCCAAAAAAGAAAGAAGACCACCATTCAATTCATCTAATAAGGTGAAGACGTGACGAATTCCCTGAGGTTCGAGGGCAGCAAGTTTTCTTTTCACATTCTCGATGTCATCGATAATTCTCCAGTTGTCAACCGACCATCGGTCCCGTACCGAATACATGGCTTTCAATAAGAGATTAACGGTAAATAAAATGCTACCGTTTTGACCTGGATCACAGATCAGTTTGTGGATTTCACCAAGCTTATTATCAACACTCAGTTCATCTTCTTCTGTTTCTTCTGTAAGAAATCCCGGATACGAATCTGTGAGATGCGTAACAGTACGAAGCAACGCGCGCTGAGCTTCGGAATCCTGACCATAGTACCCGCTTTGGCTGAGGTTACGTAATACTATTCGAATGAATCTGGAAATCCGAAGTACACGTTGAGCATACCTTCCTACCCAGAATAAATTCTCGGCCGCTCTGCTTGGTAGCACGGCCTTTCTTTTGAGATCACCATGATGAAGTAGTGATGGACCTGCATGCCTTGTCGCGGTTTCCACCCACGTATCTTTTGCTATTCCACCGTCTTGGTTTGAGACAAGGAAGCTACCTTTCTCTGGCGAACACCTGGTAAGACCTCCAGGCATGATTTCATATCCACCTTTGGCCGCAACCAAAAATGTTCGAAGCACGGTATAACGTGGTTCTAGTTTGTCTTTTGTGAATACAGGGGTAGTTGAAAATCCAACTTCCTCCTGACCCACGTAAAGATATGGCTGAGCTTTGATCCGGCGAATGAGGTCTTCTTTCTGCGCTTTAGAAAGCTGGCTGCCAATCACCGTTTGTGACCCAACCATTCTATCGATTTTTTTTACGACCAATTCATCGATATGCTGTACCACGTAGTCCATTTCCTTCTTTTGTCCGCACCACCACGTCGCAACCATTATAAAAATCGGATCTTCATTGAGGAAATATTTGAAGACATTGTGCATGAATGCCATTAATCCTGTATTCTCGAGAATACTGCTTCCCAACGGATTGGCTATTGACACGTTACCTTTTCGCACTACCTCCAGCAAACCCGGAACACCCAGATGAGAATCTTCCCTGAATTCTAATGGATCGCAATAATTATCATCTACCCTCCGAAGTATTACGTCAACTTTTTCAAGACCTTCAACCGTCTTGATCCAAACGAAACCATTTCGGGCGACGAGGTCGTCCCCTTGTACAAGTGTAAATCCAAGATAGGAGGCGAGGAACGCATGCTCAAAATAAGTTTCATTGCGGGGCCCTGGTGTCAACAAAACAATTCGGGGCTGATCCTTTCCCTGAGGTGCTATTTCCAGGAAAGCCTGCATCATATTATTGAAAAAACCTCCGAGCTTTGTGACCTTATGATTATTGAATAATTCCGGAAGCACCCTGCTGAATGCACTTCGGTTTTCTAATGCATATCCCATCCCTGAGGGAGCTTGCGTGCGATCTTTGAGAACCCACACTTTTCCATCAGGCCCGCGCGAGAGATCCGCCGCATACAAAATAAGTTGATTAGCACCGGGAAGTTTGATTTTATCACATGGTCGAAGAAATCCCGAGTGCGCATAGATCAATTCAGGCGGTATGATGCCATCTTTCAAGAGCTTTCGTTCGCCATAAAGGTCTTCGAGCAATTTGTTCAGCACATATGCCCGTTGTTTCATTCCTCGTTCGGTAATGCGCCAAGCAGCAGGTGAAATAATCAATGGCATTGTATCCAATAGCCAAGGACGGTTCAATCCATCGGTATCTCCATACACATTATAGGTAACACCGTTTTCCTTTAAGAGCTTCAGCAGTTCCTGATGCCGATTTTTCAATTCATCTGGCGCCAGGTGGTCTAAATTCTGAAGGAGCGCTCTCCAATGTTGTCTAACCTCACCGTTAAAATCGAAGCATTCATCCCACGATTGACGGTTTGCAAAATAACTTTTTGTCCACGTTTCTAGAGGCGTACCCGGTTTAATGCTTTCCATCTAAGTGCGAAATCAGAATTGGCGTAGATCTAAGGTAGTTGGATATTCAGAATTAATCTTAACTGCCGGCGGATCAAATTTTTTCGGAATCCAAGTTTTATCCAAATATCGCTCAACATTCGAATACATTTGTGATGGTGTAATATAACCTTGCGAATGTCCTTCATTCCAAAAGCGACTGATGCGTCGTCCCTCCGCTTCAAACGCATTAATAGGGAAGGTGTCGTAATTCCTTCCACCGGGATGCGCAACATGGTAGGTGCAGCCACCAATTGATTTGCTGTTCCAAGTATCTAGAATATCGAAGGTAAGCGGCACATCGGCGAGCAGCGTTGGATGAAGTGCCGATGGCGGGCTCCAGGCCCGATAACGAACACCAGCAACGTATTCACCCTTAATGGATGTTTCCTTTAATGGGATAGGTACTCCGTTGCACGTCGCAATGTAGCGATCAGCATTGAAATGTTTGACTTTCACTTCCACCCTCTCAACTGACGAATCAACGAACCTCGCGGTACCGCCGGTTGCTGTCTCTTCTCCAAGCACATGCCAGGGCTCAATTCCCAGTCGAAGTTCCAACGTCATTTCTAAAACAGAAACTTTTCCATACAACGGGAACCTGAACTCGAAAAAAGGCTCAAGCCAATCCAGCTGGAAAAAATAACCATCCTCCTGCAAGTCCTGAACAACTTCTGCGAGGTCTTGTCTAACATAGTGTGGCAACAAAAACTTGTCGTACAGTTCAGTCCCCCATCGGACCAGCTTCTTCTTATACGGTTTATTCCAAAATTTGGCAACCAGACATCGTAGCAGCAGCAATTGCACTATACACATTTGCTTATTAGGTGGCATATCGAATGCCCTGAATTCCAGGATACCCAATCGGCCCGTGGAGCTGTCGGGCGAGTACAATTTGTCGATACAAAATTCTGAGCGATGGGTATTCCCTGTTATATCAATCAACAGATTTCTGAAAATCCGGTCTACGAGCCAGAAAGGAACGTCTCCGTTTTCTGGGATTTGATTAAAGGCAATCTCCAGTTCATATAACATTTCGGGCCTACCTTCATCCACGCGTGGTGCCTGGCTGGTAGGGCCGATGAATTGAGAAGAAAAAAGATACGACAACCCTGGATGATGCTGCCAGTATGTGATCAAGCTTCGAAGCAGATCTGGTCGTCGAAGCAACGGACTTTCGGCCGGAGTAATTCCGCCAATAGTTATATGGTTACCACCTCCGGTGCCGGTGTGTTTCCCGTCGAGCATAAATTTTTCGCTGCTGAGTCTGCTTAGCCGCGCCTGCTCAAAAAGAATATCATAATTGTTGACAAGCTCGTTCCAACTTTTCGCTGGATGAATATTGACTTCGAGAACGCCGGGATCAGGAGAAAGGGAGAGTTTTGTAACCCGGTTATCTCGTGGCATTTCGTATCCCTCAATCACAACTTTAACTTTGAGCATTTCAGCCGTCTGCTCGATGGAAGCCAGGAGGTCCATATAATGCTCGACGTATGTAAGTGGTGGCATGAAGAGATGAATTTTTCCATCCCGTACCTCAATGCACAAGGCCGTTTTGACCACATATCCCTCAAATATTGGGTCTACCGCTCCATCCCTTATAACGGCCTTTTTTTCCGCGTCGAGCTTTTTATTTTTCCCTTCATCATCCGAATTTTCCATTTTCTCAGTGAAGAATTCCAAGGGAATTTCTGATGGCGCCGCAGGGTTATTATAGCGTTGCTGAGCGATGGCATGGAAGTCACCAAGAACAGGTAACTCCTCAAACGGACTGCGATCAACTTTTCGCTGTTCCTTGTGAGGCTGAACGTACATTAACGATTTTATAGGAAGGCGTAGCCCCATTGAAGAGTTACCGGGAATGAGAATCAACCGCTCATTTCTGAAATTCCATTTGCAGGAGATCCATCGGTTTGACCAATGATTCCATTCAAGCGGAATTACATAGCCAACTGGCTTATTCATTCCGATGGCCAGAATTTCGGCCAATTTTTTACGTTCTAATGGATCTTGCAGATTGGCTTTATACGGATCTAAATTAAGCGGCACTTTTCCTTCCTCCCAGATAAAATAAAGTGCGTCCTCAAAAGCAGGATGAATTGAATCCTCTGCGACATTCAGAAACTTCGTCAAAATTGAAGCAAATTGGTTTGCTGCATAAACAGTGTTCGTTGAAGCAGCACCATCCAAATCCAACAAGCTGTCATTTTTCCAAATCGGGTTTCCGTCCTTTCGCCAAAAAGTAGCATACTGCCACCGTGGCAACGGTTCGCCCGGATACCATTTTCCTGTTCCTCTGTGAATGAATCCTCCTTGGCCAAAACAATTTTTCAATCTCTGGATCAATTGCAATCCAAGTATCCTCTTCTGCTCACCGTCAGCAGCTGTATTCCATTCTTGTGCCTCCATATCGTCAACGGAAACGAAAGTTGGTTCTCCACCCATGGTCAGGCGCACATCGCCCTGCGCAAGGTCTGCATCGACCTTATTGCCCACAGCCAAAATTGAGGCCCATTGTTCGTCACTATAGGGTTTCGTAACGCGCGGATCTTCATGAATCCGAAACACTTCATTTTTATAGTCAAAAGTAACTTCGCATTTGTCAGTCATCCCGGTGACAGGTGCTGCACTTACCGGATCAGGCGTGCAGCATAGCGGGATATGGCCTTCGCCAGCAAACAGCCCCGACGTTGGATCTAGTCCTATCCACCCCGCGCCAGGAATATAAACTTCAGTCCAGGCGTGAAGATCCGTGAAATCTTGCGTCGTACCAGAAGGCCCATCCAACGCTTTCGTATCTGCCTTAAGCTGGACCAGGTAACCTGAAACAAACCGGGCAGCAAAGCCTAACTTCCGAAAAAGCTGTACCAGCAACCAGGCTGAGTCCCTGCATGAGCCGCTTTTGAGGGAAAGTGTTTGCTCGCAAGTTTGAATTCCTGGTTGTAGTCTGACCGTATAGTTTATCCGT
>DASQTN010000801.1:0-3115 GCA_035641895.1 Chryseolinea sp.
TGGATAAAAGGAGGTCAGAGGAACATCCACCCGACGTTTACAAAAAGATAAATGGATTCGTGGACGCAATGTGTGTTATTTTAACACCGGGAACTTTTGGTTGCAACCATTTGGCCGCATACTCCATTCCAGCTTCCTCACTTACCGAATGACTTAGCACCAACAAAGCAGTTTTCTGTCCCATCAGTTGTCCATCTCTTACGCGTTCCACAGTTTCCCATTCCCTTGTTTCACCGCTTAGTATCAAATCGGGTTTGAACTTTTGAATAGCTCCAATCTGCATCTTGCTGTCCATATATCCGAACGCCATGTAGATGGTTTTACATTCTTGTTTTAGGTTCCCAACCACGCGAACGCTTGGAATAACAAGTTTTTCTTTTGCAAGTGATACAATTGACTTTAGGGACATCGGATCGGGCAATGTAAGAAGCCTCGGATTGTTGGGATCGAAAAATTTCTCCCAGCCAAGCTTTATTAAATTACCCATAATAATTCCGTCGGGCTTGTGCGAATGCCAGTAGTCATGAAACCGCCATATTGCAATCTTATATTTTTCCAATAAACCTATTTTGTAGCGGTAAGCATCATCTTCCTGTAGCCAATCCGTTTCGTCCTGATTGTTGTAAAAAGGAGTTTCATGGGCAATAATAAAATTAGCACCTGCCTTAGCCGTTCGTTCGATTACTTCTATTGTGGGAAACATCGTGGTAACAATACCTGTTACTTCCTGATCCATACTGCCTGATCGCAGCTGATCGACGGTCTTTGGAAACGGCGCATTGGGAATTTCCTTTAAGATAATGTCAATCACCTCCGTCACCGTGAAGGCTTTCGATAAACCATTTGCGTTGACTACGCCAGGGAAAGGCATTATCATTGATGTGGCCGCAAGGCCTGTAACGGAGGTTAAAAATTTTCTTCTTCCAAAAAAGGTCTCATCAGTATTCATCATGTGTGCTGTTTTTGGTGGGATGATTTAAAATGGAAGATAGAAAGTTTTTCTTGCTGCAGGATTATCAAAAACTCAAAAAAGAAATGCATTTCATGTTAGGGCGCTAAGGATAGTCGCCAGCCCTTATCAAATTTTGCGTAAAATTCTCCTTTGTGAAACTTTGTCCCTTCGTGACTTTGTGGCTAAATGTATTTAGCTCATTGATTCCTCCAATCCAAATCTCAACACCTTTGGAATTTAATAATGTGAACGTTTGCCTAGACTTCACTGGAATACTTTTGCAAGGCCAAGAAAACTCAAAAAAAAAATGCATTTCACGCAAAGTCCGCAAAGGCTAGTCGCAAAGACGGTAGCTCAAATTTTTGTGTGAAAATTCATCCTTTGTGAACCTTTGTGCCTTCGAGACTTTGTGGCAATTTTATTCAATGATTAAAAGCTCGATTTTCTGGATATCGACCAAATGGTTTGACATGCGATGTACGTAGCTACGAAATGATTTTGCATTGTGAACCGCTCATCCTAATTTTAGATAGTGGGCATGCTTTGAACGCTTAGCATTAATCCACTTAGTACAATCGAGTTGCTTTTAGACATTTATGTTCCGTTCTTTCTTTAAAGACTTTATTTCATGCTCTCTCTTTTTCCAATGACGCTCATAATCGCACAATTGACGGATTTCTGGCTTTGGAAATTTCTAGGACGGTTGCATCCGCTAATAGTTCATTTTCCGATTGGCCTATTGGTAGTCGCATTGATGCTGGAATTATTTACCCTAAACAAAAAAAATCACAACCTGCGTCCAGGGATCAATCTACTTTTGATCATAGGAGCGTTGAGCTCAGTTGCAGCCGTTGTATTCGGACTATTTCTAAAAACACAAGATGAGTATAGTGGAGACCTTATCACCATTCATCAATGGTCGGGTATTGCGACGGCAATATTAGCAATAGCAACGATGATGCTGCATGCCCGCATCACCGGTCAACACAAAAGTAATCTGCTCAAGGTATACCGCGTCGTTCTCATTTTTACTGTTGTCAGCTTAACGATAGCCGGTCACTACGGCGCTTCGCTAACACATGGTGCAGATTTTTTAACAAGCACGTTACCCTGGAACAATGCAAACAGAAAGTCTGGTTTCGATGTAGCTCAGTTCACTCGTGATGAAAGTGGCACCGTGATGAAAGCGGATCAAATTGCAGCGCTCAATCTGGAAGTCAGGTCAATTTTTGCTCATAATTGCTACAAATGCCACAGTTCCGAAAAAATGAAAGGTGGTCTCCGTCTCGACAAAAAAGTTTTCGTGATGAAAGGCGGCGAATCCGGTGACGTAATCAGCGCGGGACATCCTGAGGAAAGTGAAATGATTCGCAGATTAGAATTGCCGAGGGAAGATGAAGAGTCCATGCCGCCAAAAGGCAAAACACTCACTGAAAAAGAAATCGTCACGTTGAAATTATGGATCGAACTTGGCGCACCCTGGCCTGAAGATGCAGATGAAAAGAGCGTCTACAGGGTAGCTAAACTTGATCCACGACTGCCTCCATTACCAGAGGCTAGAGCAAAGTTTGCAAATCCCGTCGATTTATTTGTTAACGCGTATTTTGAAGAGAAAAAAATTGACTGGCCTCAGCTTGTAAGCGACAGGATCTATATAAGAAGAGTCTACCTTGATATCATCGGACTTCTTCCGCCACCTGAAAAAGTCGATGCGTTTGTTGCTGAAATCGATCCACAGAAACGTGTCCGCCTGGTGGAAGAACTACTGCAGCGAAATGACGATTATGCGCAACATTGGCTGACCTTCTGGAATGATGTGCTAAGGAATGATTATTCCGGAACGGGCTACATCACGGGCGGCCGTTTTCAAATAACAGAATGGCTATACGACGGCCTTACAAAAAATAAACCTTACGATGTTTTTGTCAGGGAACTGATCAGCCCGAATAAAAAGTCAGAGGGTTTTATCAGAGGAATAGAATGGCGTGGTACCGTAAATGCAAGTCAACGGGTTGAAATGCAGGCTGCCCAAAATATCTCACAGGTATTTTTGGGTTTGAACCTTAAATGCGCTTCCTGTCATGACAGCTTTGTAAGCGATTGGACGTTAAAACAAGCCTACGATTTTGCCAATATATTTTCCGATACTACGCTTGAAATAAA
>DASQTN010000802.1:0-4411 GCA_035641895.1 Chryseolinea sp.
TATCCATATAACAAGAAATTCTGGGATGATTACAACGTCATCAAGGATACACCTATCGACAAAAAGATTTTGGCGGACCTGGAGCAGATCGCTCCGCTTGAAAAACAATTCGAGAATAATTAGCCGCAATATTCACGCAAAGCCTGCCTGCGGTAAACAGGTGCGAAACGAATGGCAAAGGCCGCAAAATTTTGCGGCCTTTTGTATTTTTCATCTTGGCAAACTTTGCGTGAACCTTCGTCCTATTTCAGCGTAGCTAAAGTTTCTTTTATTCTTCGTAAGGCCTCCTTCAAATCTTTTTCAGAAGCAGCGTAAGACAGGCGAACACATTTTTCATCGCCGAAGGCTCCACCGGGAACGAGTGATACATGGGCTTTCTCTAACATGTAATAGCAAAAGTCATCACCATTTTTTATAGTGAAGCTTCCGTCGGATTTTCCATAGTATGCACTCACATCCGGAAAGAAATAAAATGCTCCCTGTGGATAATTGGCTTTTATACCTGGTATTTCTTTTAAAAGTTTGTACACAATTTCTCTCCTGTTACGATACTCTTCAACCATTTTGTTGGTTGGTGTAATATCGCCTGTAATGGCAGCGAGCGCAGCACGCTGTGCGATAGAGCAGTTAGCAGAAGTCACCTGTCCCTGTACTTTGTTACAGCCGTCGGCGATCCATTTAGGAGCTGCAATGTATCCAACTCTCCAGCCGGTCATGGCAAAGCCTTTAGCGAAACCATTTACGGTAATTGTTCTATCAAACATTCCCGGAAACGATGCAATGCTTACCTGCTCACCCATGAAATTGATATGCTCATAAATTTCGTCTGCGATAATCATCAGGTTAGGGTGTTTCAAAACCACATTGGCGATTTCCTGCAATTCTTTCCTGGAAAAAACTGATCCTGTCGGATTACAGGGCGACGAAAAAATTATCGCTTTTGTTTTTTTGGTGATCGCTTTTTCAAGTTGATCAGCAGTAACTTTAAAATCGTTTTCAATCCCGCCCTTAATCATTACAGGAACACCTTCGGCAAGGCGAACTAATGCATCGTAGCTAACCCAATAGGGCGAAAACACAACGACCTCGTCACCCGCATTGATCAATGCTAACATTGTGTTAGCAATAGATTGCTTTGCGCCGTTTGAAACCACTATATTTTCGGCCTTATAAGGAACGTTATTCTCTTTCTGATACTTAGTCGCTAGAGCCTCGCGCAAATCCTGATATCCGGCCACAGGAGGATAAGCAAAGTACTTACCGTCATCGATGGCCTTCTTTGCAGCTTCACAAATATGCTGGGGTGTCTTAAAATCGGGCTCGCCCAGGCTTAATCCAATAACATCAATACCTTTCATTTTGAATTCACGGGCTTTGGCAGCCATGGCCAACGTTGCCGATTCTTCAATGGCTTCAATTCGATCTGATAATTTATTCATGGTTGTATTAAAAACGGGCCAAAGAAAATAATTAAAACTGGAAGTTGGAAGGAACGGTGCAAGAGATTCGAACGAAAATTTGGGGTGCAGCCCCTAACGAAAGATAGTTTCCTAGGTAAAAAGTGTTCTTCCCAAGATACTTCTCCCTAAAGTGATTTCGTCCGCGTATTCAAGATCTCCACCGACGGGCACGCCACGTGCAATTACGGTAATTTTTCCCGTGAGATCCTTAATACGTTTGTTGATGTAAAATGCCGTGGTATCTCCTTCCATGGTAGGACTTAATGCCAGGATGACTTCCTTAATTTCACAACGATCATCATTTAGCCGATTTACCAATGATTCGATTTTTAAATCCATAGGACCAATGCCATTCATCGGAGAAATAACACCTCCAATGACGTGATAAACTCCATTGTACTGAGAAGTATTTTCAATAGCCATCACATCTTTGGCATCTTCCACTACGCACAAAATTCTTCGGTCGCGTTTATGACTCGCACAAATGAAGCAAGTATCAGAATCGGAAATGTTATGGCAGGAAGCACAAAACTTTATGTTCAATCGAAGTCTGCTCAGAGCGTCTGTTAATGCAATAGTGCTCTCCTCCTTATTCTTGATGAGATGCAGGACCAGGCGCAAAGCGGTTTTCTTGCCAATACCCGGGAGCTTGGCAACCTGGTTGACAGCATCTTCAATTAATTTCGAAGGATAATCCACAGTACGTTTTTACTGAAAATCGTTTATAAAATCCGGGCATCTATGCCAGCTTCACAAATTGCCTCTCGCATCGGGCGAAGAAAATCAAATGTGCCATTTTTTACTTGACACTTACCTTTATAATGGATTATCAGCGTGCACTGTTCTGCTTGCTCCTGGGTATGCTTGCATACTTTTATAAGCGTGCGTGTGACGTGATCGAATGTATTGATGTCATCATTGAACACCACAAGATCCATCACATCTGTAGTTTCTACAGCATCTAAAACCTCTACCAACTCTTCTTCCTGATATTCTGTGTTCATAAGGCTCAGAAATTTAGACCGCAAAGTTACGTAATTTCATCCTTTTGTACGAAGCATTAAATCAGAACGATTTGGAATTTTAGATTAATTGCTGATTTTTTGCTCATTAATAATTAACACATGAATCCGATACTGGTTATAACGATTTTGGCAGGATACTTCGGGATGTTGATACTAATATCAGTATTGACTTCCAGAGGTGCGGATACCAACACTTTTTTCACAGGAAATCGTCAATCTCCCTGGTACCTGGTGGCATTTGGAATGATAGGGGCATCCCTTTCGGGCGTCACATTTATCTCGGTTCCTGGGAACGTAGGAAAAGTTGGCTTTGGTTATTTTCAGGTCGTACTAGGTTATTTATTGGGATATTGGGTCATCATTGGAGTTTTGATGCCGCTGTATTACAGGCTCAACCTCATCTCTATTTACACCTACCTCGAGCATCGATTTAGCTTCTGGACCTACAAAACGGGGGCGTTCTTTTTTTTAATATCGCGTACTATTGGATCCTCACTCAGGCTTTACCTCGCGGCAACCGTATTGCAGTTATTTCTTTTTGACGCGTGGAATGTTCCTTTTTTTGTAACAGTTGCTACAACTATAATTTTGATTTGGATTTACACTTTTAAAGGCGGCATCAAAACCATCGTATGGACTGATACTTTTCAAACCTTTTTTCTAATCACTGCAGTTTGCATTGCCGTGTGGCAGATAACGGATCGATTGGGTATGTCAACAAGCGAAATGATTTCGACGATTCAGGCAAGCAAGTATTCACAAATTTTCTATTTCGATGACCCTAACTCTCCTATGTATTTCTGGAAACAATTTATAGGAGGGGCGTTCATCGCTATAACGATGACTGGTATGGATCAGGAGATCATGCAGAAAAATCTAACCTGTAAGAGTCTGGGAGATGCGCAAAAAAACATGTTTTGGTTTAGCTTGACGTTAGTCGTTGTTAACCTTTTGTTTCTGGTACTCGGAGCACTACTTTACATGTACAGTGAAACGCATCAGCTACCCATTCCCGCTGCAACGGATGAGCTATTCCCGCGGCTAGCCTTCGGTGAGTTAGGACTCGCCGTGGGATTGTTTTTTCTGTTGGGGATTACGGCATCTTCATATGCCAGTGCAGACTCTGCGTTGGCCGGTTTAACAACTTCATTCTGTATCGACTTCCTAAACTTCAAAAGCAAAAAAGAGGACCAGCGACGGAAAGAAAAGTTTATCGTCCACATTGGATTTTCTTTGCTCTTCCTCATCATCATAATTGTGTTCAAGGAAATCAATGAGCGCTCCGTCATTGATGCTGTGCTGAACATTGCTGGCTATACTTATGGACCTTTGTTGGGATTGTTTTCCTTTGGTATTCTTACAAAACGTAAAGTAAAAGATCAGCTGGTGCCTGTGATTTGTGTGCTGGCACCGATCCTGTCATATATACTTAGTTTGAACTCCGAACGGCTTTTTGGTGGATATAAAATCAGCCTCGAGATCTTGGTTATCAATGGTCTAATTACATTTGCCGGGTTGTGGTTGGTTTCAAAGCGAGGAGAGCTTGCGAATAGGGGAAGCATTTGACCAGCAGCGTGCGCGGGGGAAATTCCCGAAGAGAAAATGCTCGAGTTAAGTGAGTTGCTAACAAAATTAAAAAACGCAGCAATAAATGTATTCTCTGCGTACCCTCTCCTTACTCCCTCGGTATCCTCTCCGCGCTAAAACTTCTGCCTATAAAAAGGAAAAGGTCGCCAATGGCGACCTAAACCCGATTAAAACCAACCCCGCTATTTTGAAGAGCTTTGCTCTTTTACTTCTTGAGATATTTGAATTCCTGCTGTGATTCGCCCTTAACAACTTTAATGGTGTAGATGCCAAACTTGGCGTCACCAAAATCGATTACCATTTTCCTTTTCTGCAAGTTTTGCGATGTAATCATCTGGC
>DASQTN010000803.1:0-5692 GCA_035641895.1 Chryseolinea sp.
TTCATGATCGAAAGCGAGGTTATCATCCTTGTCTCCGCCAAACACGCTTACATAAAGGCGGTCTTTCGGAAGTTTATACACATCGGTTAATAATTCCCATGCCCATTCGATTGCTTCTTTTTTGAAGTAATCACCAAAAGACCAGTTGCCGAGCATTTCGAACATGGTATGGTGGTAGGTATCAATACCTACTTCTTCAAGGTCATTATGTTTACCGCTGACGCGCAGACATTTTTGTGTGTCGGCTATCCGCGGGCTTTTTGAAGATGCATTTCCCAAAAAGAAATCTTTGAACTGCACCATACCGGAATTCGTAAAAAGCAAAGTAGGATCATTCTTCAACACCAATGGTGCAGAGGGAACAATGGTGTGACCCTTACTGGCAAAAAAATCTAAAAACTTCCGTCTTATCGAACCCGAATCCATGTAATTAGCATTTATAAGCATAAAGCAGAAGGCTTAAAGCTTAAAGCGGACTACTCCAATCACGCTTTACGCCTTATACTTCAAGCTTTTAGCTTAAATTAAAGCGTAAAATTAAGGGCGTTGGCCGAGAATCAGCAGGTATAAAGGTTTTTTTTTATTTCTTTGCGCCGAAGGTTTTTTTCATGCGACTATATCTTTCATTACTCATAGTGCTCATATGTGGCATTGCAAGCGCTCAGGAGCTGGACAGTGTCTCTCAGACGCCCGATTCGTTGGCCATCCAACAGTCGGATACCACTGCAGCAATTTATACTGATACAGTATCCATCATCGGCGTGGGGGATATTATGATGGGGACAAATTATCCAGAAGATAAATTACCTCCCAACGATGGAGCGCACCTTTTAAAAAACGTTGAGGCTGTTCTTAGAGATGCTGATGTGACATTTGGAAATTTGGAAGGGACGCTGCTGAATGACGGCGGAATTCCAAAAAAATGCAAAGACCCTAAGGTTTGTTATGCGTTCAGAACTCCTGTTCGTTATGTAAAGAATCTGGTTAATGCAGGTTTCGATATGGTGAGCCTGGCCAATAATCATGCTGGCGACATGGGAGACCCTGGCAGGAAAAGCAGTATTAGAACACTTGACAGTGTAAATATTTTACATGCCGGACAGCTGACACATCCGACAGTGATTTTTGAAAAAGATAGCGTTCGGTACGGATTAGCGGCGTTCTCACCGAATAGCAATTGTGTCGACATAAATGATTTAAACGGAGCTATCGAGATTGTAAAAAAATTAGATTCTATCTGCGATATTGTTATTGTCTCTTTTCATGGAGGGGCCGAAGGTGCACAATTTCAGAATGTTCCGCGAGCAAATGAGATTTACTATGGAGAGAACAGAGGTGATGTATATAAATTTGCTCATACATTAATCGATTCAGGAGCGGACATCGTGTTCGGCCATGGACCACATGTTACGCGAGCGATGGAAGTTTATAACGACCGTTTCATCGCTTATAGCTTAGGAAACTTTTGCACTTACCGGGGAATCAGTGTCAATGGTGTTAATGGGTTAGCTCCTATAGTAAAAATTTTCACAGATAAAACTGGAAAATTTTTTTACGGAAAAATCATCCCTACCTATCAAACTTATGAAACCGGCGTGAGGATCGATCCTCAAAATCAAGTAATTAAGAAAATTCAAGAGCTTACAAAAAAAGATTTTCCTGAATCACAAATTCGCATTGACGATAATGGTTTAATTACTTACCTTGCTCAGTAACATGGCTTATAAGGAAAAAGAAATTGAAAAGCTATACTACTCCATCGGAGAAGTGGCTGAAATATTTAGCGTGGCTCCATCACTCATCCGTTTTTGGGAATCGGAGTTCGAATTAATCAAACCAAAAAAGAACCGAAAGGGTAATCGACAATTTACGAAGGAGGATATTGATAATGTCCGCACAATTTACCATCTGGTAAAGGAAAAAGGATTCACCCTGCAAGGTGCCAAGGAAATGTTACGTAACGATACACAAGCGGTACGCGACAACATGGAATTTATCGATTCATTAAGGCGGGTTCGAGGGTTTCTCGTCGAGCTTCGCGAAAGGCTACACTGATTTAAGTGAGCCTCATGTAATCTCATACACTTTCCTGCATACCCGTTGTTTAATTTTTTTTACCGTTGTCTATGGATCAAAACAGGCTGTCATTATTGGCCCTTCACTTTATTCCCGGAATTGGCAATTTCATCATCAGGCAACTGGTAAGCTATTGCGGAACTGCTGAAAAAGTATTCGACACACCAAAAGGCAAGCTTCGCAGAATACCCGGTATTGGTGATGTAACGGCTGAAGCAATTGTGAAAGGAAAACCTTTCGCGCTCGCCGAAAAAGAATGGAGAAAAGCTGAAAAAGAAAAAGCAAGTCTCGTTTTTTTTTCAGACGAAAATTATCCCTCCCGCTTAAAGCAAATTTTTGACGCACCATCACTTCTCTATACAAAAGGCAATATTAATTTCGAAAATCCGAAGTCCGTCGCTGTTGTGGGCACGAGAAAATCGACCGACTATGGCAGAGAATGCGTTGAAATACTCGTTGCTGGTTTGCAAAAACATGGCGCGTTAATCATTAGCGGACTTGCATATGGTATAGACATACAAGCGCACAAACAAGCATTAAAAAATAGCTTGCCAACGATCGGTGTCATGGGAAGCGGAATTGATGTAATGTACCCCGCATCACATATTGAAACGGCAAAAAAAATGTTTGTAGGAGGCGGCGTCGTTTCTGAAAATCCATTTGGCACAAAGCCCGACGCTCATAATTTTCCTGCGCGTAATAGAATCATCGCTGGCTTAAGCGATGTATTGGTTGTTGTGGAAGCTGCCCACAAGGGTGGAGCGCTTATTACAGCGGGAATTGCAAATTCATACAATAAAGATGTGATGGCATTCCCTGGAAACGTTGGGAGAAGTTATTCGGAAGGTTGCAACAGTTTGATTAAATCTAATCGAGCGCACCTTATCACTTCGGTTAACGATTTGGAATACGTGATGAACTGGAGCGTTGAAGTGAAAACCCCCGTACGACAAGAGCTTTTTAAACTGGATTCCTACGAACCCGATGAAAGAGCGATTTTGAAAGTGCTTATTGAAAATAACAATCAACTCGTGATTGATGAATTAAGCTGGCGGTCGGGCTTGTCCATTGGCAAACTGGCTTCGCTCCTTTTAAATCTTGAATTTAAGGGTGTCCTTTCAACCTTACCGGGAAAAATTTACAAGCTGATTAAAACCTAATAGTACCCGTCCCACTTACCCTCACCTCCTGCGCATTAAAGATTTAGCCACGAAGACACCAAGACTCAAAGACACACAAAGCTCGAAGCATGACAATCACACGTCATACTGACCACCCCTTACTTGTTACAAAGCGCAAAACACTAGCTACAATGCACTACCGAATACCGATTACTTGATCACCGATTACTACTCATTCGCCCTCCTGCGTCTTCTGATTACATTTTTCTTTGATAGCCTCATACGCTTTCTGATCGCCGAGTTCGCCTGCTTTACTCAAATCCAGACATCCATTTCTCACGTCTCCGAAATTGATACGTAGCAGTCCACGCATATAGTAGGCATCGACGTTACTCGGATTGATTTGAATTATTTTCGTGCAATCATTGATGGCATCTTCGTACGCTAGTAGAAATTGTTTTGCTTTTCCCCTATTGAAGTAAGCCTCAATATAATTTTCATTTATGACAATTGCAGAGGAGTAATCAGCAATTGCCCCATAATAATCCTGGAGCTTCATTTTTACATTTCCACGCGCAAAGAAAGCATCCGCAAATTTTGGATTTTTCTCGACAGCCGTGTTGTAATCTTTCATCGCGCCGTGACGATCCTCAAAATTGTCCTTAATGTTTCCTCGAAGGTAATATGCGGGAGCATAGTTGGCGTCTATGGCAATTGCTTTATTTAAATTTAAAAGCGCTTCCATGAACTCACTTTTTTCATAAAGCTCTCTCCCTTTCTGTGTCAGATCTTTTGGACTTTGAGAAAAAGCCGCAGTTGAAATAAGCACCAACCCAACAATCACGTGATAGCGTTTCATAGGTTTTATCGTTTGACCCTCCTGTTTATTATTCCGCTAGTCTCTTTTCCAAATTGCGATAAGCGACGTGCAACGATGGACTTCATAGACTACGCAATGCTGCCTGTGGGCAGACAGGGTCAAACAACGTGAAATTTTAACAAAGCCACTCTACATTTAGAGCATGATCGTTACAAGGTAATATTTTCAATGCTTTGGAAATATTTCGTCGGCAAGCTTAACGGCTCGGGAAAATTCTACCGGATCAATTCCCGTCTTTATTCCCCGGTTCTGCAAATATTGAAGAATATTTTCCGTCGCCAGGTTACCTATCAGATCATCGTTCGCCATTGGACAGCCTCCAAACCCGCGTATGGCTCCGTCGAATCTTTTACATCCTGCTTGGAAAGCTGCCTCAATTTTTTTTGTTGAAGTATCAGGTGAAGAATGAAGGTGCGCGCCAATCTCTAATGTTGGATACATTTTGGACAACGTCATAAAGAGATATTGAATATTTTCAGGTGTTGAAACACCGATCGTATCAGCGAGTGAAATGATATCGGATCCTAATGTCTTGAGAATATCAACAAATCCAAGTACCAGGTCGATGTCATACGGATCTTCGTAAGGATTTCCAAAACCCATACTGATGTAAGTCACTAATTTTTTATTCCATTTTACACACTCGCTTTTGATTTCTTCCAACACATTCAGCGCTTCTCCAATTGATTTATTTGTATTTCGTTGTTGAAAAGTATCGGAGAGTGAAAGTGGAAATCCTAAGTACGTTATCGTGTCAAACTTGCAAGCTTCGTATGCACCACGTGTATTAGCGACGATAGCAAGTAATTTGGTTTTACTACCACCTAATTGAATTCCCTCAAGGACGGCAGCTGTATCCCGCATTTGTGGGATCACTTTTGGAGAAACAAAACTTCCAAAATCAATGGTATCAAAACCCACTTTTAACAATTGTTCCAGATAGCGGATTTTATTTTCGGTTGAAATAAATTCTTCCAATCCCTGCATTGCGTCTCGTGGACATTCAATGATCTTCATAAAATAGTTTCAAGTTTCTAGTTTGAAGTTTCTAGTTGCCGACCAAACCGTACAGCTTTAAAATCTAAACTACAAACTTCAAGGCAGCTCTTCAAAACTTCCGCTAGCTAAACGTTGCGCATTTTGATTTGTGCATAAATAGCTTGAAGTTTTTTTGTTTTTTCGCTATCGACTAAAAAGATGCAACTATACATCTGAGTTCAAAAGCTCCACATTTTTCAAACTCCCATCAAACGCGACGCCCTTTAAATCCGCACAACTAGAAACTCGAAACTAGAAACCCGAAACTAATGCAGTGTAAGTAAATCTCGTGAAAAGAAAATAATTGCCTCAAATCGGCCTGTAAGACGCTTTGTCTGGTCTTACCCTACAACATTCAGATTTTGTTGATTAATTGGGCGAAAGAGAACACCTTATTATATGCCATTACCCGAAATTAGCGGAGCATTAGGTCTAAAACGAGCAGCACATCTCTTGCGAAGAGCAACCTTCGGTGCGACAAAACAACAAATTGATTCCTTCTCTTCCTTAACTCCTGTCCAAGCAACGACGCAACTTTTCGCACAGGCCTTGCCGGACCCAGTTTTACCAATTGATC